>NZ_JARVRU010000204.1:0-34087 GCF_030209535.1 Lysinibacillus sp. fls2-241-R2A-57 | reverse complement strand
TTTTTAAAAGTTAAACTCTTTTAACAATAAATACTGGATGTTTTTCAGTGCCCTCTTTCACACATGAGAAGGTTTTTTGTTGATAAGGAAATTATAGATTTTAATTGTGGATACTAGGAGCATCGTTTTCGTCTAGGCTAAAGCGCTACATCCTCGAGGTCGTTTCGATCCCTCGGGCAAAAGTGGAGGAGCGCTTACTTTTGCTTTGGGCTCTCGAGCGCTTTAGCGCATTTGTTTTGTGCTTATAATAATAATTGCAAATACTAATAATACAACTCCAGTAAATATAAAGCCGCTGACAACACCTAGTGAGAGCCATCCGAGTAAGGAGGAACCTAAGACAACACCTAGCGAGAAGAAGGCATAAAAATAACCATAGGCTTTTCCACGAATTTCAGCAGTTGTCGAGTCGATTAAAAGTGAATTTACTGATGGGAATAAGAAGCCAAAGCCGATACCGTAGCAGGCCATTGGAATATAAAGTAACGTACTTGAATCTGCCTGACTAATTAAAATTTGACTTACCCCCATTAAACTTATACCAAGCGCTAATGTTTTAATGGGAGCAACTTTATCGAAAATACGATTAGTGGGCAAAATAAATACAAGTACAGCAATAATTCCAAATGTACTCATTAATGTCCCGCTTAAACGCGAATCGAAGCCTAAAGATTGCACTTTTAGAGGAAGTAGATAGGCAATAACCCCTTGGGAAAACATTAAAAAGAATGCACCTAAGAATGCCTTTAAAGTACTTGTATTTTTAAAAAATACACTTATAGGAATGTTTGTACTTGGTTCAGATTTTTGTTTTTTTACTTGGTTTGATTTTAGTAAGAAAAAGGAAAGAATACCTAACAAAATCATAAAGCTTGCTGTTATATTAAATACAAATGGTACGCTAGTACGACTTGCTAAAATACCACTAAACGCAGGACCGATTATGGCAGCAATGCCGACGAACGCCCCAGAAATAGCACTGCCCTTACCTCTTTTTTCTTGCTCAGTTGCATTTGCTAAAAATGTGAATGCAGCAGGTACGATTAGGCCAGCAACTAATCCATGTACAAAACGAACTATTAATAGAATAATAGGGTCTTCTACTAAATTATATAGTGATAATGAAAGACCTGTCGTTAAAAGTCCTATGATTAAAATAACAAAGGGACCTTTACGATCTGTTAAAAAGCCAGAAATAATATTACCTAATGTATTGGAAAGGGAATACATACCTACTGCTAGGCCAGTTAAGAAGGCTGATGCCCCTAAGGATTCAGCATATGTACTCATAACAGGGAGCTGGGTAAATAGGTCAAAAAATGAAAAGAATATAATCAAATATATAAATTTCTTCATAGTTCCTCCGACGAAAAATTACGTATTTGGTGACATGCTAATAATTGACTACTAAAAAAGCCAAATTTAAAACTATCACTTTATTATACCATTTTCGACAAAAAAGAACGCCTAATAAGATTGACTTATTAAGCGTTCCTTGAGTTATTAAGCTTTAGCAATTTCTTTTTTCATTGTTTTGTTTTTAGCAAGATTTACGTGCCAAGAAAGTGCTTCCTCTAAAATATGAGGTGTTTGATGGCTACCAGTTGCTTCTAAAGCACGGTTATAGTAATCCCATAGTTGTTCTTTGTAATCTGGGTGTGCACAGTTTTCAATAATTAAAGGTACACGCTCTTGTGGCGCAAGACCACGTAAGTCAGCAATACCTTGCTCAGTTACGATTACATCAACATCATGCTCAGTGTGGTCAACGTGAGAAACCATTGGCACGATTGAAGAGATAGCGCCGCCTTTTGCGTATGATTTAGTAACAAAAATACCTAGACGTGCGTTACGTGCAAAGTCACCTGAACCACCGATACCGTTCATCATACGAGTACCTGATACGTGTGTTGAGTTTACGTTACCATAAATATCTAATTCAAGAGCAGTGTTGATTGAGATTAGACCCAAACGACGGATAAGCTCTGGGTGGTTAGAAATTTCTTGTGAACGTAAGCAAATTTTATCAGCATATTTTTCTAAATTGCCATATACTTTTTTCTGTAATTCTTCAGTTAATGTAATTGAAGTAGCTGCTGCAAATTTAACTTTACCAGCATCGATTAAGTTGAATACTGCATCTTGAAGTACTTCAGAAGCAACAACTAAATCTTCAAATTCTGAATCTGCAAAGCCATCAAGTACAGCGTTTGCTACAGAACCTACACCAGATTGTAATGGCATCAATTGTTTTGTTAAACGACCAGCTTTAATTTCATCGCGGAAAAAGTCTAATAAAATGTTCGCCATTGTTTGTGTTTCTTCATCTGGCGGTACGATTAATGAAGGAGCATCTGGCTCTTCAGAAATAACAATCGCTTTAATTTTAGCAGGATCTACTTTAATACCGATGTCACCGATGCGTTGCATAGCATCAGTCATTGGAATCGCTTCACGTTGACCTTGCTCACCTGGTACATAGATATCATGGATTCCTATTAAAGCTTCTGGGTGAGAGATATTTAATTCGACAATAATATTCTCAGCGTATTCAGCGAAGATAGGTGAGTTACCTACTGAGTTTGTTGGGATAATAAATCCATCTTCTGTAATAGCGACAGCTTCAAGGATTAAATATTTAATTGGTCCAATAATTCCTTGGCGAACTAATTCTGCGTTATGTGAAAGATGAGCATCTACATATAGTACATCCCCAGAGTTAATTAAATTACGGATACCAGCGTCACCTTGGAATGGTCCACGTTTGCGGATAGCACCAGCTTCAGCTAAGTATTTATCAACTTCAGGTCCTAAAGAAGCCCCTGTATATACATCGATTTTGAATTTTTCGTTTTTAGCGCGCTCAACTAATGCCATAGGAACCACTTTTGCGTCCCCTGCACGAGTGAATCCACTCATACCAACTACATCACCGTTAGAGATAAGCGCTGCAGCTTCTTCAGCAGTAACAATTTTACTTTCAAGTTCTTTTAAGCCTAGGCGTTTTTGAACATTTGCATCCATTAAAAAATCCTCCCCTAAAAAATATTGATGGAAACCGATTACAAAACTGGAAAAAGTTCTGTAAGAATTTTCTGTTTATTCGGTTGTAGTATGACTCCAACCATTTGAATAATATTATCACCAATTTGTCACAAAAACTTTAGAAAAAGCATTAAAATGAGTAAAAATAGGAAAAATGAGCATAAAATTGAATTTTCGACAGAGAAAACGTTTTAATGTAGAACTGTAATATTTTTTAAAAGAATTTCCTTTAAAAAGGCTCAACAACATAACGAGGGGGTAGCTGGGTGCTTTGTTGCTGCCGCTTCGCTTTCGCACAGACAAAAAAATGTTGCTGCCGCTTCGCTTTCGCACAGAAAAACCACACGATGTTGGTCACGAAGGCGTTATCAAAGGACGTGATGACTTTAGCCTTCGTCGTTTCAGTAAGCAAAAAAGTACAGCGAACATTTGAATAAGAAAATGCTCGCTGTACTTATAAAAAATTAGAAACCTAAAGAACGACGGAAGTAACTTGCGTAGCGTTGGCTAACAGGAATACGAGTACCGTCTTTCATGATTAATAAAAACGTTGAATGTGAATCTGGTTGAATTTCATCAATGTAGTCAATGTTAACGATATAAGAGCGGTGACAACGTATAAACGAGTCAGGTGCTAAAAATAGCTCTAAATCACTTAGGTTTAAACGGTGATAACCTTCACGACTCATTGTTTTAACAAATGTTTTTCGGAGCTGTGTTTCAAGATAAATGACTTGATCATGTTTGATTGGGTACCAGCAATCGTCAATTTTAATCGTAATGTAGTTCGTTAAAAATGCTGACGGCTTTTGCGGGAAGATAGCAGTAATAGCACCCTTAGTTTCGCCTTCTTCCATTAAAGGAATACTCATGCCGTAATATGCTATACCAAATACATCAGGTTCAATGTAAGAGCTTATCTTTTGCCCATAGCTTAATGCTTTGTGAGCTGCTGAACCTTCTTTAATTGGGTCGCCAGGCTTAATTTTTAAATCAACTTTCTTGCTCGGTTGGTAATACAAGTATTCGTTTGTATCGGAAATTGCGATGGAAGTATTCTCAGGGAAGAATTCCTTAATAATTTCCATAATTTCTTCTATCTGTTTTGGATCCACTATTAACACCTCGTCTAAACTTTTAAAAATAGTATTATCATCTATTTTACTACATATTCGTATAAATTATATAGAGAAGATTTCGGAATAAAAAAGAGAAATGTCGATTGATGAAAAAAATAGGCGTAAAACAACTTGCATAATTTGTAATATATTTTAAATGATTACTAATTTATTTTGATATGTATATGGTAAAATCTAATTGTGAGAAATAAGTTTACGAGGTTTCTACTATGCATATATGATAAATTAGCACTAGAGAGAAAGACAAAATGTGGTTGAAAGAAAATCGCAGAATATGGTAAAATTCACTGTATAGTCAATTTTTTTTGTAAACAGATGGTTTAGTTGGGTTATTTTTAAGTTATATTCGATATATAATTGTGAAATAGGACTCAATTTATATGATCAATAAGGAAAACTATTTTCTTATTTGGTATAAGTAGATTGATGTCGAAATTTTTGAAAGTAATTCGGGCAATCTGAGGAAAGATGGGGAAGATTATGCAACTACATCAACATTCTATGTCAGAAACGATATCAAAAAGATACTTCCAGGAAATCGATAGCATTAACCAATACATCGGAGTAGAAGAATTTTTTAATATTGAGTCGAAATTAATATTTGAAATTTACCATTTAGAATCTGCAAAGGCTAAGAAATCTTTGCATGAATTAATTGATATTCTTTCAATACGTTTTGGCAAACAAGTCATTAAAATTGTTCGAAGTTATTTTTCTGTTTTGTCGTCAATTGTTGCTCGTAAATTGCTAGACAACCAAGTACCTTCGAAGAAAGCGTTTGCTTTTAACATTGCTTGTAATGATATGATTGAAAATCAGATGAAAGACGCAGAATTTTTACAATTTGCTGATGATCTAATTGATTTCTTTGTCTATTTTATTGCAGATCGCAAGCAACCGACTTTCCGCCACCAGACCGTTAATAAAGTGATTATGTATATCAATGATGAATTGGAAAATGACTTAACAGTGGAGAGTATTGCACATAATTTCCATATAAGTACTAGTCACTTATCACGTATTTTTAGAGAACATGTTGGTATTACACTAGTTGAATACTTAAATGTTCGTCGAGTAGAAGAATCTCAATACTATCTAAGGCACACAAATAAAAGTATTACTTCTATTTCAGATCAATTCCATTTCTGTAACCAAAGCTATTTTACCCGTATCTTTAAAAAATATACTGGGGTAACACCCAAACATTTCCGAGACGAGCTTCATCATGAGTTTTATCGTTTTGAGATGGCGGAGTCTGAGCTTCAAAACGTTTAACTTATTTCAGCGGGTGTCCAAACATCCGCTGAAATAGAGGAACTCGGGCTAAGAACTTCACATCCTGTGAAAACGTCTGAGTGACCGAATCGTGTCGGCCTTCATGGCAGGACTAAGCACACGCAATTATGCCGAAGTATAGTTGATAGCCAAGAAGTATACTTAGTATTATTCACAATGGGTTATAAATAAGATGAATAAATAGGATGCGGACGTATTAGCGATGCTAAAGCTCGCATCTTTTTTATGTGCATAACAATGTAATTAGTAGCACTTGCTATTTGATAAAGATAGACCTTATAAGGTATACTTCAATTTAGTTGATAAATAATAGTAGGTGGAAAAATGAAAAAATTGAAGCTATTTTCAATGCTTGGACTTGTCGTTTTTGTTCTTAGTGGCTGTCAAGCTGTGCAAGACAAAGAAGGTTTTTTCTATGGTCTTTTTGTAAAACCTATGGAATTTTTACTGGAATTTTTCAGTAAAACCATTTTTTCAGGTAACTATGGTTTAGCAATCATCGCTATTACGGTCCTTGTTCGTTTAATTTTAATGCCGATTATGTTGAAAAATTATCGTTCGCAACAATTGATGAAAACGAAGATGGATGCGTTTAAGCCTGAAATGGAAGCTGTCCAGAAAAAAATGAAGGAAGCAAAGACAAAAGAAGAACAAATGCAGTATCAGCAAGAAATGATGGCATTATATCAAAAACATGGCATCAATCCACTCAATATGGGTTGTTTACCAATGTTAATTCAAATGCCTATTATCATGGGTCTTTATTTCTCTATTTTATATTCTGCAGATGTGAAATCGCATGAGTTTTTATGGTTTAGCTTAGGTTCACCTGATATCGCTATGACAATTATCGCGGGTATTGTATATTTAGTTCAAGCACGTGTGTCATTATGGACAGTCCCTGAGCAACAAAAAGCACAAATGAAAATGTTTATTTATATTTCACCAATTATGATCGTCTTTATCTCGATGTCATCGATGGCGGCTCTACCACTTTACTGGTCTGTCAGCGGTGCACTATTGATTCTTCAAACGTATATCGGTCGAAAATACTATTCGGAGCATCCGGATAAAGCAAAATCATAAAATAATTTATGTCGAGGCGCCTATGTAGCCTCGATTTTTTTAGGAGGACAGCAAGATGAACAAAAAGTGGCTACCATCTATTCTAGTCGCGGTTTTTAGTGTTGCAGCTATTGTATTTATGATCATGGGTAACTTTAGTTTTGCGGTATTTGCAATGACTATTATGTTTGCTCTATCGAATGGTTTTAGGGCTAAAAGTTTTAAAGAGCAAGGCTATATAAAAGAGGCAAAATGGATGAAGTACATGGCAATCTTTTTCACGATTGCTTCTATAGTAGTGTTGATTACTATTGTCACAGACTAACTGATTTATTTTAAAATCTACTACACCTTAAATTGTGAACAGTGCTAAAATGAAACTATACCAATAAAGTATAACTGTAATCGGTACTAAAGAATTAATCTTGTAGTACTTGATAACTTTAAAAGGGGTAAAAATAGTGAAAAACAAACGTCTACCACTCATCGTTGGTGCTTGTATTTCAGTGGCGCTAATTGTATCTATTTTTGTAGTTTATAATTATAAAAATAACCAAAAAAGCAAGGCATCAGATGAGCAACAACCTACAACAGAGCAAACTGAAAAAGACTCGCCTGCAACGGAAAAACCGGAAAAAACAACAGAAAAACCTGTAAAACCTGAGCAACAGCCGGATGAGAATGGCTATTTACCAAACCAAACGTTACCAACTGATCCGACATATATTAATGGTGTTTTACTAGCCAATAAAATATATCCGCTACCATCTACCTTTGCGCCTGGAGAGAATCCAGAGGCACGTCAAGCTCTAGATAAAATGTTGGCTGCAGCAAAACAACAAGGGTTTGATTTAGCGGCATTTAGTGGCTATCGGTCTTTTGATTATCAAACAAAATTATATAATAACTATGTTAACCGTGATGGACAGGCTGCCGCTGATCGCTATAGTGCACGACCAGGATACTCAGAACATCAAACTGGCTTAGCCTTTGATATTGGAGAGCGTGGCAAAGAAGATTTATGGTTGACTGAGGAATTCGGTGAAACGCCAGCTGGTCAATGGCTAATGACGAATGCTCAAGACTTCGGCTTTATTTTACGATTCCCAAAAGATAAAGAGGACATCACGGGTTATATGTATGAGTCATGGCATTACCGTTATGTTGGCATAGACAAGGCAAAAGAAATTAAAAAACAAAATATCACATTAGAAGAATATTTAGGTGTGAAATAAAAAAAGGGAAGAGAGCTGTTCATTATTTAGTAATGAACTAGCTCTCTTCCTTTTTCTGTGCCCTACAAGATAGGCGTTAATAAACGTGAAATTGATTCTTTAAACTTAATGAGTGTAGAACGATTTTGGTACATTTCCCAAGTTAATTCAGTACAATCGAAAATATCCTTTTCAAACAGCTCAGCAAGCTGATGGGAAATCTTTGAGTCATAAATAAAGGCATTTACTTCGAAGTTTAAGCTGAAACTTCGCACGTCAAGGTTTGCGGTTCCGACTGTAGATGCTTCATCGTCAATAATAATCGCTTTAGCATGAATAAAGCCCTTTTCATAAATATAAACTTTTGCTCCTGCGCGCAATAATTGTCCAACGTATGAGTATGTAGCCCAGTAAACAAACATATGATCAGGCTTATTTGGAATCATGATTCTTACATCAATGCCTGATAGCGTCGCGATTTTAATGGCATCTAAAAAACTAACATCGGGTATAAAATACGGCGTTTGGATATAAATGTATTTTTGGGCCATATTAATAAGCTTTAAGTAGCCAATTTTAATTTGTTCCCAGTCGGAATCGGGTCCACTTGAAACGATTTGTAATCCCACATCGCCTTTTTTGGGGATAGCAGGGAAGTAACGGTCTGAGTAACCCATTTTCTGTTGTGCGGATGCTTGATTCCAATCAAGTAAAAAACGTGTTTGTAATGGATGCACCGCACTACCTTCAATACGTAAATGTGTATCTCTCCAATAGCCAAACTTCTTCTGTAGCCCAAGATACTCATCCCCAACATTAAAGCCACCTATATAGCCAATACGGCCATCAATAACAACGATTTTTCGGTGATTTCTAAAATTTAAACGAGGGTTTAGCAGTGGCAAAATGGATGGGAAAAATACTTCAACTTCACCACCTGCATTAAGTAATTCCTTGAAATGGCGTTTTTTAACATTCCGTGAGCCCATTTCATCATATAAGAGTCGTACCTTTACCCCTTGCTTAGCTTTCTTCGTAAGTTTATCAACAATGCGTGTACCTAAATCATCTAGACGGAAAATATAATATTGAATGTGAATATGATCTTTTGCTGCTTCAATATCTTTAAGAAGCTGCTCAAATTTATCAGCACCATCATCAAAAATCTCAATGTGGTTGTCTTGCGTTAATACAGCATTATTTGTTTTAAGATGCATATAAATCATTTCTTTATAATTTTCCGCATTTTCGATACGAAAGTCGAACGTATCGTCCCGAATTGCTTCTTTCTGATAGCTAATGAGGTTATCAATCCCAATATCTTTGCGTCCTTCCCAACGGAACAAATGCTTTTTTCGTAGTTGTCGTCCGAGCAGCAAGTATAAAATAAACCCACCTAATGGAATAAAAAATAGTACGAGAATCCATGCCCATGTAGAAGTGGGATCTTTACGTTCTAAAAAAATTACTACCAACGCAGCTAAAATATTAATAAACATAATTAAAGGTACTGTATATCCGACTGTAAAAATGCTCATTCCTACACCTGCCTTTACTATATTTTCGCAATATGTTTAGTATAGCTTACTTTACAGGTGGAAAGAAGATATGAAATTTGTAATAAGTATTTGAAAAGGATTACCTCGAAAACTAGAACGAGGTAATCCTTTTAGTAATGCTCCCATTGAAATAAAATATCAGAAAAATCTCTTTGAAGTAACTTATCACGATTGATGAAAAATTTACCAACCCCGCTATCTGCCCACATAATACCGATTTCGTCATGAGAATCGATTTGGAGCAACAGCACATCATATCGTTGGAGGAGCTGTGATTGGTGACGAATATCCTCCTCTAAAAAATAGGCATAGCCACCAATTTTAGCTCCAGCCCCTAAAAAATGTTGTAGATAAATCTCCTGTAAATCAACATCTTCTGGTAAAGGAATTAAGTTTGGTAAATAGTGTATTGCACGATAATCTAAAGCAGAAACAGGTTCTTGGATAGGCTGGAATTGTAATGCTAACTCCTGATGAATAGGGAACCAATCATCTGCTGCTTGTGTTAAAAACTCCAGTCTTGGAACTGTCGCTTCGGAATTTACGGTAGGGTAATATCGTATTTTATAAAATTGCTGGAAAATATCCTCATGATAATGATCAGCATTCACGAAAATATTGGATGAAATAAAAAATTGCAGAATACCCTGAGATGGGAAATCTTTTAATGGTGGCATTTCTGCAAAGTTAATTTGAGCTAATAGCCGCATAGACTCACCTGTGATATCTTTCGGATATGTCCGGTAATAGGGTAAATAAGGTTCCCCAGCAAATTTACTTTCCGTTAACGTAGTTAAACGTTTGTAGGGAGTGATTATCATCGCTGAAAGAAGTGTATCTTCAATTTCAAAACGAAACGATTCTAGCTCTTTTGGAAGTAAAAGATTTGTTGTTTTGTTCATGCAGAGCCCTCCGATATTACGCTTTAAGCAGCAGCCAAATATTCCTTGACGTATTCTATATACTTCGACTTACTATTAAGTTACGGTTTTTAACAATAAATTATTCAAGTCGTAAAGATTTATTTGAAGCTTTAAAAATATAAATTAAACTTATTGAAACGACCGCTATTGCTGCGGAAGTATAATAGCCTAAATTAGGTTGCATTGTAAATAGCCAAGTGAAGAATAAAGGACCGAGAATGCGACCTAGGTTATCCATTGAATAGGAAAGGCCTGCAGCAGTCCCGTATTGACCACCAGATTCTTTAGATGAAAGGGATACGACACTTGTTCTTGCAAGTGCATTTCCAGCTGTAAAGACACAAAGAGCAAGACCAGCCATAAATAAGTTAGCTGTTAAAGTGAATAAAAGCATACCTATAGCTGTGACAATTTGTGCACCTATTAACCAAGTTGTCTCGCTTCCGTTTTTAATACGTCTAACAACACCGCCTTGAATAGCTGCATCTACAAAGCCACTAAACATAAACAAATAACCGATTTGTAATGGTGTAATTTGAATTCGTTCGATTTGGAACAGTTGGAACGTGGCTTCTACTCCTGCCAGCATAAAAGTTACTAAAAATGAGAAGACAAATAAATAACGTACACGGTACTGTAGCATTTTTCCGGCACCCTTAGGTACAATTGCACGTTTATTTGTATCTTTTCGTTTAGCGGGTTCTTTTAAGACGAAACTTGCATAAATAAATAAGAGTGCAATTAGTATTGCTGAAGCGACAAATGGCAGTTGTATACTATAGTGTCCGAGCATACCGCCAATTGCTGGACCGAAAATAAAACCAAGCCCGATGGACATGCCCATGAGACCCATGTATTTATTGCGATCTTCCTCACTCGACATATCAGCTATAAAGCCTGTTACAGCTGTATACAGTGCGCCCGAGAATAAACCACCCACAACACGTGAGACGTATAGAATTGCTAGATTATCAATAAATAATGAAAAAATAATAAAGCTTAAGCTAAAACCAACCAGGCCCATTAATATAAGTTGTTTTCGACCTACCTTATCGGACAGCATACCCCAAAGTGGTGCAGTGAAAAAACTTGCAAGCGAGTACACTGTAAGTAAGCCACCTACGTGTATATCATCCCAATTCTGCTGAACCACAACCTCCGGTAAAACAGGTATAATAATCCCAAATCCAAGGTAGACGAGGAATTGAACAGACATTAATAATAAAATTGCTTTTTTCATACAGCACCCTGCTTTCTTTCGATATTTTAGTATGTATATTCTACCTCTCTTGTTCTTGTTATTACAAGAAGGTGGAAAATAAAATAAAATCCTAGGCGTGTTGATTAGGGAAAAATAGGTTAATTCTTGAGCGGTAAAAGGATTTTTTTTGTTATCGCTTTGCTAAGATGTATAAAAAAATGCAGACAGTTAACAATGGGATTATATTGATACTAAAATGTTAAGTAACTAAAAATTTTTTTGTATCGATTGTCGCATAGTGTATTAACTTATTTCTGAGGTATATTATTTTAGGGAATATCGGTATTTATAGGTTTGATTTTTTATATTTGTGGTAAATAATAAAAAGAAAAAATTTACATTGTAACAAAAATGAAAAATTTAAAAGCCGAGTTAAATGGTATGATAGAAAGTGATAAACTTGTCAGACATCATACACATACAAAAATGAAACTTTTTTGGAAATAAAACGTTTATAAATTCGAGGAAAGATTGAGGTGGAATGTATGACAAAAGAAGTAGATTTGAAAAAGATTGTTTCGAATTTATCTAAGTTGGGTGTAACAGCCACTGTAACAAAGTCTCGACTTGAACTTTTAAAAGTGCTCACACCACCAACACAAACTCCGCAAGTTCAAGCTTAACTCGTTTTACAGTTTTACAAATGAAAATGGGTAGTCTCTGTAATTGAGACTACCCATTTTCTATATCTATCATTCTAAGGTGTTATTTAATCATCATCATCGTGCGTAGTAAACATGTAAGTACGATAGTGGAAGCGCATGCTAAAGACAAGTCCGATGGCGAGTGCGTTCCCCATCAATGAACTTCCTCCATAACTGATAAACGGTAAAGGTATACCAGTGATAGGTAATAACTGAATTGTCATACCAATATTTTCGAATACGTGGAAGGTAATCATTGCAATAATACCAGCACATACATAGGTTGAGAATGGATCTTTCAATAATAGTGTAGTTTTTGTTAAATGATAGATTAATAAAAAGAACATACAAATAACGAAACTAGCGCCAATAAAACCCCATTCTTCTCCAATAACTGTGAAAATAAAATCGGTATGACCTTCGGCAACGTAAACTTCACGACCTTTGTAGCCTTTCCCGAAAATTTCACCTGAACCAATGGCATTTAAGGAAGTAATTAAATGGTATCCCTCACTAGAAGAATATGAATAGGGATCTAACCAAGAATAGATTCGAGCAAACTGATACGGTTTCAAGCCGAATGCTTGTTCTAAAAAATCTTGCATATAGAGTGCCATCCATAAAAGAGTACCACCTACTGCAGCTCCTCCTACAAAAATTGGTAAAATGATTTTCCATGATACACCTGCTACAATAACAAGGGCTGCCGTAATGGCAAGGAATACAAGTGCTGAACCAAGGTCAGGTTGCTCCAAAATAAGGGCTAAAGGTACTACTAGTGTGAGAGCTATTTTACCTAGCAATAAAAAGTCCGTTTTTATTGATTTAAAAGGATGGGCTTCGTGGTGCTTACTAATAAGCCGAGCAAGTGCTAAAATGTAAAAGGTTTTCATAAACTCAGAAGGCTGTATATTTCCGAGGGGTGTATGATACCAGCTTTTTGCACTATTAATACGTTCACCGATTTGTCCTGTTCCTTCTGGCATGAAGATAAGTAGTACTAATAAGGCGATGCCAAAACCGTACATATACCATGACATCTTTTTATATTGATCTGGCTCAAAAAACATAACAATACTAATAATAACCGCGCCAATGACGTACCATTGTAATTGTTTAGGGACAAAGTTTTGGCCGTATTGACCTGATGTTTGCGCCGATGAAATGGCTAACAAACTTATGACTAGGAAGGTAAGAAGTATAAAAGCGAGCGTCCAGTCAAAACGACTCACGAAATTTCGTTTATTTTCCATACAAGCCACCTATATTAAAATAGTATCTCTTCATGAGTAAATTTGATGCAAATCAATTCCAATTCAATTTTGTATACTGCAAATATGTTTAACTGTGAGCATTCGCCATAGGGAATGAGGCGAATATCAATTCCAAAGTTAGCGTGCAAACGAGGAGGCTCGATGCTTGCTTGCAAAGGGCTTGAAATTCACTTAGATATTTGTAAAAAATGAATAGAATTATATTCTTTTAAATTTGCTCATTTAGAGTAGTTAACAACATATGAGCTTTCAAATGTTTAACATTCATATTATAACTCAAAAAACAGTTTTACGCCTGCGTATATTGTTGTGACGACAAATAGCAGAAAATGTTTCAAAAAAATCAAATTTAGTCTTATAATGTAGTGAAGAATGGGGTGATGGTTGTGGCTAAAAAATTGAAGTCAGCTGAAGATTTTATGTATCATATTTATGTTCATATGAATGATGTCGATAAATTTGTCATTTTTAGCGGGCTTAAATTCTCGCAATTTGTGGCTGCACTTGAACCACTGCATCACTTACTGTTGTTAAAACATTCCTATGAAGATGGTTCTTTTAATATGCATACACAGTTTGATTATATACCAGATGAGGAAGTACCTAGGTTTGTAAAAAAAGCTGCAGAATCCAAAGAATTGTGTTGGGTAGACTTTATGGATGAGAAGAGGCTAGACCAATTAACACCGATGGAACAAGGAGAATTGCTTTACGTAAGTCATAAAAAGGAACCGATTACTTCACCATTTTTTAATAAATTGCAAAATCGATTTGTCTACTATTCTTCAGATTTAGAGAAAATGACTAAAATTTATTTTCGTCATTTAAGTGATTCAGATTTACTTGTTGCCAATGTTTTTAACAGTTTAATTCGTGAGAAAGAACGTAGCACTGGTTTTTGGCGCCGAAAAGTAAAGTCAAGTATTCCTTCTATTTCACCTGAATTTTTGCGTGCTTATCGTTCTTTTGCTAAAGACGGGGCACTGTTATCGTTGTATCGTATCGAAAAGCCTAAAGTAGCTTACGGTATCGAAATTCGCAATCTATCAGAATACTCCTTCCCTGATGAAGTATGGGATGATTTAAATACAATTTTGAAAAATGAGCACGATGAATTGATTTATATTATTTAACCGTTCATTTGTAAGTAGAATGACTAAATCTCACCGTCAAAATTACGGTGAGATTTTTATTCGTCATTCAGTAATTGTTTTGATGTTTTGTGTTAGCGAAAGCAAAGCGTCAGCTACAATTACGGCAAGGCGAAATTGATGTCATTTATAAAGACGTTTCATGATAAACTAATAGTACTCAAGAAGTATGTGGAGGGCACAAAAATGAAAAAAAGAATCGGTTTATTATACGGCGGAAAGTCAGCAGAGCATGAGGTGTCATTGTCAACGGCACGTGCAGTAACTGGAGCTTTGAATTTCGAGGAGTATGAAGTATATCCGATTTTCATTACACTTGAAGGGGAATGGCGCCGTGGTGAGCGTCTAACAAAACCTGCAAGTACAATTGAAGAACTACAATTTGGTAACGATACCGCCGTTTTAGAAAATAAAATTACAGACTTTTTAATCGATAATGATGGTAAAGCTATACAATTTGATGTAATTTTCCCATTACTTCATGGGACAAATGGGGAAGATGGAACTGTGCAAGGTTTACTAGAAGTTCTAAATTTGCCGTATGTAGGAAATGGTGTGTTAGCATCATCAGCTGGCATGGATAAAGTAATTATGAAGCAATTATTTGAAATTGCCGGCTTACCGCAAGTGCCATATACGTACTTCATTCGTAGTGACTGGGCTAATGAACAGGAGGCTATCATTGCTCGTTGTGAAGAGAAATTAGAATGGCCGATGTTTGTGAAACCTGCAAACTTAGGATCGAGTGTCGGAATTAGCAAGGCAACAAATCGCGATGAATTAGTGAAGGCTATTGAAATAGCTTTACAGTATGATCGTAAAATTGTAGTTGAACAAGGTATTATAGCTCGTGAAATTGAACTCGCTGTGCTAGGAAACGACTTCCCAGAAGTTTCTGTACCTGGTGAAATTAAACCAGTAACTGAGTTTTATGATTATGACTCTAAATATAAAGATGGCTCAACAGCTCTTATTATTCCAGCAGAGCTTTCTAATGCCACAGTATCAAGCTTACAGGACCTAGCAAAGCGTGCGTTTAAAGCTATTGATGGAAGCGGTTTAGTTCGTGCGGACTTTTTTGTGACGGCTGATAATAGCATTTATATTAATGAAGTGAATACAATGCCAGGTTTTACACCTGTTAGTATGTATCCGCTTCTATGGCAACATACAAATGTAAGCTATCCAGAGCTTATTAATCGTCTGATTACATTAGCAATTGAGCGTTTTGAAGAAAAACAACAGCTTCACTATAAAAAAGACTGAGTGGGATTATTGTGAAAAAAACATTAAAGCAGTTAGCTACATGGTTAAATGAAGAAGGACCAGCTTTTGGTGATACAGTCGTATCAGGAATTTCCATTGATACACGAACAATTCAACAAGGGGATCTATTCGTTCCATTTCGTGGTGAGCAGGCTAATGGACATAAATTTGTTTTGCAGGCCTTTGAAAAAGGAGCAAGTGCTTCTCTTTGGCAGAAAGATGAACCAAATCCACCGCAGGGTGTACCGCTACTCTTTGTTGATGATCCAGAACTAGCGCTACAGCAAATGGCACGTGCCTATCGTAGTGAGCATAAGGCGAAATTCATTGGCATTACTGGTTCAAATGGTAAAACATCGACGAAAGATATTTTAGCAGGAACGCTTTCGCCATTTTTTAAAGTACAAAAGACAATTGGGAATTTTAATAATGAGTTAGGTTTACCGATTACGGTTTTACAGCTAGATGAAGATACGGATGTTGCCGTTCTTGAAATGGGTATGAGTGGTTTTGGTGAAATTGAATTTTTAACGAAACTTGCTCGTCCACATATGACAGTGATTACGAACATTGGTGAGGCACATATGCAAGATCTAGGTTCGCGTGCAGGAATCGCAAAAGCAAAATTCGAAATCATTCAAGGGATGCAAGCGGATGGAGTACTATTTTATGATGGAGATGAACCATTGCTTCAAGAGTTAGTTGCGAAAGAGCAACAGTTAAATGCAGTGGCATTTGGCTTAGAGAGTGACAACCTATTGTATGCTGACAAAATTGAAGCAACTGCTGATGGTAGTAGCTTCACTACACATGGTGTGATTGAAGGAGATTTCTTTATTTCAGTTCTCGGGAAGCATCAGGTGAAAAATACATTAGTTGCCATGTTAATTTCTCAAAAGCTAGGTTTAAATGATGACCAAATTCGTGCATCCTTAAAACAAGTGGCTCTTACGGATATGCGTATGCAACAAGTACAGGGAACAAATGGCGCATTGTTTATTAATGATGCATACAATGCTGCACCAACCTCTGTTAAGGCTGCTATTCAATTTATAGCATCGACAACGATTCGCCCAGAAAAATGGCTTGTGTTAGGTGACATGCTCGAGCTTGGACCGAATGAAAAGCACTTTCATGAAAGTTTAGCGGAGGATATTCATCCAGAAGAAATCGCTTATGTATGTTTATATGGTCCACGCATGGCTTATTTAAATGAAGTATTAAAAGAACGTTTTGATGCGGATCATCTGTTATATGTAGAAGATGATTATACGCCAATTATCGAAAAACTACAGCAAGCTAACGAGGAGTCTATCGTTTTACTAAAAGGCTCTCGTGGTATGAAATTAGAAACTATCTTACATGCATTTACGTCATAAAGTGAAACTTTAATCAGTGGGGCATCCCCGCTAATTCTTAGTCTTGCTGCCCGTTAATGCGGGATTAAACGAAACAAGGAATCGGTGGGACACTCTCTCACCGATTCTTTCATTCATTTAGAGGTGAAAGTAATGTCAGTAGGTGTGTTATGTATACATGGATTTTCAGGCGGACCGTATGAAGTAGAACCTTTTACTACCTATTTACGGACGCATACAAATTGGCTGATTGAAGAGCCTATTTTGTCCGGGCATGGTGAAGAATTACAAATGCATGGCTTCACGGCTAAGCATTGGTTAATGGATGCCGAGCTTGCTTTTCGTGCTCTTGCCAAAAAAGTAGATGAAGTAATAGTAGTTGGGTTTTCAATGGGGGGAATTATAGCGCTATACTTAGCCAAGCGTTATAAAGTGAAAAAGCTTGTGTTACTAAGTGCAGCTGCCAAATATGTGAGTCCTAAGCAACTGGTCAAAGATTTTAAAATGCTTGCCGCTGAGGCGTACCATCGCAATCTGTCTAACAATGAACTGTTTTTGCGATACCGTCATAAGTTTAACAATGTACCTTTAGCGTCAACTATAGAATTCATGAAGCTTGTCCGAACAGTGGAGCCGTATTATAAAGATATCAAAATTCCGGTGTATATTGTACAGGGTAAGTTAGACGGCGTAGTACCTTATCATACTGCTCAATTTCTATATGATAAGTTATCCTCGAACGAAAAAACTTTGTATTTTTCTGATAAAGGGAAGCATCATATATGTTATGATGAAGATTGTTCTGAATGGTTTCCGCAGGTTTTATTGTTTTTAAAGGGCTCCGCAAAGTAGTCAGATTATTACGACTCATGCGTTATCGTTGCATACGGTTTAAAGCCATGTTAGACTAGTGTAAGCAATGGATACATTTTGTACGAAGACTCTTCATATTTGGTTGAAGAGTACTTTTTTTTGAACACAACGGTTTTATTCTAAAGTGAATAATTACGACAGAATCGAACCGCTCGGTAAAGACCGGGCTTTCCTTTTCATATAAGAGAGCTCTATGTGACATCATATAGAGAAAATTTTTAAGTAACGGAAACGTTCCACAACACAGGCTCGAATTTGCCGACAACTTCATCTGAAAATGTAACCATTTGTCAACTTAAAAGGAAAAAAAGGAGAATGAGAAGTTTGACAAATTTTTCAGAATTAAATATTAGCGAATCTACATTACGCTCTGTAAAGCGTATGGGATTTGAAGAAGCAACACCAATCCAAGAAGGTACTATTCGTTTTGCTATCGAAGGCCGTGATGTACTTGGTCAAGCACAAACAGGTACTGGTAAAACTGCCGCTTTCGGGATTCCACTTATCGAAAAAATCGATCCAAAAAACCCTAACATCCAAGCATTAGTAATTGCTCCAACTCGTGAATTAGCGATTCAAGTTTCAGAAGAGCTTTATAAAATTGGTTATGACAAACGTGTAAAATTATTATCAGTTTACGGAGGTCAAGAAATCGGCCGTCAAATCCGTGCGCTGAAAAATAGACCACAAATTATTGTTGGTACTCCAGGACGTATCATCGATCATATTAATCGTCGTACGTTAAAATTAGAAGATGTTCAAACATTGGTACTTGATGAAGCAGATGAAATGTTAAACATGGGCTTTATCGATGATATTAATTCAATCTTAGAAAACGTCCCAACTGAACGTCAAACATTATTGTTCTCAGCAACAATGCCACCAGCAATTCGTAAAATTGCTGAAACATTTATGCGTGATCCAGAAATCGTAAAAATTAAAGCTAAAGAATTAACGGTTGATAACATCGATCAATATTTTGTGAAGTCTGCTGAACGTGAAAAGTTCGACATTCTATCTCGTTTATTAAACGTTCACCAACCAGAACTTGCAATCATCTTTGGGCGTACAAAACGTCGCGTGGATGAACTTGCACAAGCGTTATCAATCCGTGGTTACCTTGCTGAAGGGATTCATGGTGATTTAAGCCAAGCGAAACGTATTTCCGTATTACGTCAATTTAAAGAAAATAAAATTGACATTCTTGTGGCAACAGATGTAGCTGCTCGTGGGCTTGATATTTCTGGTGTAACACATGTTTATAACTTCGATATTCCTCAAGATCCTGAGTCTTATGTTCACCGTATTGGTCGTACTGGCCGTGCAGGTAAATCAGGTCTTGCGGTAACGTTTGTAACACCACGCGAAATGGGTTATTTACGTATTGTAGAAGAAACAACGAAAAAACGTATGACTCCACTTCGTCCACCATCATCTGATGAAGCTTTAGTGGGTCAACAACGTCTATCTGTTGAGACATTAGAAGGTCTTATTGCGAACAATGATTTAGGTGATTATCGCACACTTGCGGCAGAATTACTTGAAAACCATGATGCAACTGATGTTGTAGCTGCTGCTATTCGTTCATTAACAAAAGAGCCAGATGACACGCCAGTAACAATTACTGAAGAACGTCCATTACCAATGCGTCGTGAGCGTTCTGGCAATCGTGGTGGCGGAGATCGCGGACGCGGCGGCAACCGTAGCTTTAACGGACGTCGTGATGGCGGACGTGGCGGAGATCGTCGTGGAGGACGCGGCGGAGAACGTCGAGAAGGCGGACGCCGTGACGGAGGTCGCCGTGAAGGTGGACAAGGTCGTTCACGCGCACCACGTCGTCACGAAGACTAAATTTTACTTTATTAATATGATTAAACCTTACAGTCAAGTGGCTGTAAGGTTTTTTTAACTTCTTTTAGCGGGTGACCAAGGCGAAATTGATATAAATTTGAAACAAAATGATTACTGATTACGTATACGTAGTTAAAGAAAGAGAGGGGACTACTTTGAGAGCAGAACCAATACATAAAATTTCTCGAAAAGGTTTAACTGTGTGGCGTTTATATGGTGTATTACAAACGTTATTGTTATTGATCATAGCTGCGATAGTATGCTACTGTACCTATTATTTTGAATGGTCATCATTTATTTATTTCATTGCAGTTGCTGTAGTCATACTAAGTGCTACCTTATCTGCTTATCTATTTCCAAAGATAAGATGGGAACGCTGGCGCTATGAGGTGCGTGAAAATGAGATTGAAGTGCAACATGGTTTATTTATCGTTAAACGTACACTCATTCCAATGGTGCGTGTACAGCATGTTGATACGACACAAGGGCCGATATTAAAAAGATATGGCTTAGGTAATATTTCAATATCGACAGCGGCAACTGTACATACAATACCTGCACTTGTGATGGACGAGGCTGATGGGCTTCGTGCACGTATTTCGGAATTAGCAAGGGTGGCGGAAGATGATGTCTAAGGAAATAAATCGTTTACACCCAGTATCGGCTATTATTACAAGTGCGAAAGCATTAAAAAGCATGATTATACCTGTTGCTATTATTGTTGTAACGAATGGTTTTAATTTTTCTTTTAATTTTCATAGTGAACATTTTTTTCAGACGGTTTTGTTGTTCGGTGTATGGGGAGTAGGTGCTTTGCTTGCGCTTGTTGGTGGTATTGTTAAATGGCGTACATTTGTCTATTGGTTTGAAGATGGAGAATTACGTGTAAAATACGGTTTGTTCGTTAAAAAGAAGCGATATATCCCGTTTGAACGTATTCAAAGTTTAAATTACAATGAGGGTATTTTTCATCGCTTATTTGGCTTAGTTAAGGTGCAGGTTGAAACTGCGGGGAGTAAGGACGGGAAACCTGAGGTGGAGTTAACGGCTATACGTAAGGCCTCAGCAGATGTCATAGAGTTGGAAATGCGTCGTGCAAAAAATCAAGTAATTGAACAAATAGTTGATGAGCAATCACTTCCAATAGTGGAGGAAGTATCGATCCCAACGATTTATCATATGTCAGTACGTGATTTAATTGTATTGGCAACGACTTCAGGCGGTATTGGAGTCGTGCTGTCGGGACTTGCAGCAATCATCTCTCAGTTTTCAGATATAATCCCATATGAAACGGTATTTCACGAGGTAGCTGATTTCGTGAAAATTGGTGTATTTTTAGTTGCATTAACAGTGATGCTCATCCTTATTGTGGCATGGGTTGTGTCGGTTGTTATTACTCTTATCAATTATTATGATTATACAGTCCGAATTGAAGATGAAAAGCTTATGATTACAAAAGGATTGCTTGAGAAAAAGCGAATTACATTGCCTTTAAATCGAATTCAAGCTATTCGAATTGTAGAGAATCCATTGCGTCAATTGTTTGGCTTTGCAACTGTAGTTGTTGAGAGTGCTGGAGGAAACGGTGAAGATGGGATAGATAAAAAAATTACTCTATTCCCGCTTATTCAGAAACAGGATTGTCTGCAAACGTTAGAACAACTTTTCCCTAATATGAATTGGCGTCCGGAGTTTACCCATTCTCCAAAAAGAGCTCGTTCAACTTTTTACCGAATTGATTTTGTTTGGCTCATACCTATAATTGGAGTATGTAGTTATTTCATGTATCCGTATGGGTTACTTTCGTTGTTGATAATACCGCTAACGATATTACTTGGTATTTGGCAACATAAAACAGCCGGTTATAAGATTGATGGAAAGCAATTAACTATGCAATATCGTGTGTTCAGCCGCATAACACTTTTCATGGAGAAAAAACGTATACAATCTATTGAAAGTACTCAAACATATTTCCAAAGAAGAAAAAATGTTATGTCTATAAAAGCAACGGTAATGTCAGGGATGAATGGTATAACAGGGAAAGTATCGAGTTTGGAGCAGCAAGATGCTGAATCGATATTATCCTGGTATGAACATTAAATTTGCTATTTAGCTAATCCTTACAATTGATAGTAAGGATTAGTTTTTTCATCTATGAAAACAGGAAAAAAATGTATATAATAGAATAAAACAGGCACTTCACCAAAATATATGGTTGATTTCCGTTCCGACTGTACGCTTTCCAGGGGGCGTCCGATGAGCCGCTTCACTCGCGATACTCGCTCCAGGGTCTCATCTGTGACGCTAATCCCCTAGGAGTCGCCCAGTCTCCACTCCAATCAACCAATATACAGTGCATATATTTTTAAAAATGTCATCCACAACTATGGTGATGAGCCATAAAACAGGATTATCACCATAAAATGAGGTTGATTTCCGTTCCGACTGTACGCTTTGTTGCTGACGCTACGCTTTCGCACAGATAAAACATTTGCCGCTGACGCTTCGCTTTCGCGCAGATAAAACATTTGTAGCTGCCGCTTCGCTTTCGCTACAGAGCAAAGCTTCTAGGGGGCGTCCGATGAGCCGCTGCACTCGCGTACAATTTCAAAAGTGTTTAGATTGAATGAAGAAGGGCGTTTAAGGGATGTAGAGTGGTTTTATGACCACTATGTGAATCAAGTTGTCTATCGGCTAACGGTAGCTGAATGGACAAAAAGAGAGTGAAAGAGGATACTGTTGTTCTATGATTTAACTTATTTCAGCAAATAAGTTAAAGCCTCTGGCAGATGAATGGAAGAAGATGAGTATGACGCTTTTGAAGAAAGAATAAGAGGAGTAGTCCCCAGTGCTATCACCGTAAGACAACTCCTCTTCAAGATTGTTATTTACCTGCCATCTTTTGTTTGCGCCAGCTTAAAATTCTTTTTGGGTGTAAGTAAATGAGTCCAAGAAGGAATCCTGTTACTAAACCACCTAAGTGAGCATAGACATTCACATCTGGTTGTAAAAAAGTCATAATAACACTGATAACAATGATTGGTAAAATAAGTTTACGAAGCATAGGCATTGTGCGGCGTGTATAATATACAAGTGCCCCAAATGCACCGAATATTCCGAATATGGCTCCGCTTGCGCCGAGACTTCCATAACTACTTTCCTGAAGTAGATAGGTTGCCATGTTTCCTACAATCCCAGATAATAAATAAATCGTCATAAAGCGAGCCTTACCAGCGATTTTTTCAAGCTCTGGTCCAAATAAAAACAGTGAAAACATATTAAAGAACGCGTGCGAAAAGTTAGCATGTAAAAACATTGCAGAAAAAATACGCCACCATTCACCGTTTTCGATAAGGAAGTTCACCTGGATTCCGTAATTCATTACGAGTGTTCCTATGCCAGGTAAGATAGTTATTACATAAAGAACTAAATTAATCGCTATTAATGTTGAAACAACAGGGTAATACTTCGTATATTGCTTAAAATTTTCTGTTCTACTAAACATGACTCCACCTCAATTTACAATTATTATACATGGCTTTATAGAAATAGGAAAAGGAGAAGTTCAAATGATTAAAGGAATTGGTCTCGACATTGTAGAAATTGACCGCATTGTTAAAGCAATGGGGAGAACAAATAAATTTAAAGATCGCATTTTATCTGAAAAAGAAAAAGCTTTGTTTAATGCACATTCAGAAGCTCGTAGAATAGAATTTTTGGCTGGACGATTTGCTGCAAAAGAAGCATTTTCAAAGGCATTAGGAACAGGGATTGGTGAAGAATGTAAGCTTCATGATATTGAAATATTAAGAGGAGAAGCTGGTAACCCAGTTTTATATTTTAAAGGAGAACTTGTAAATGGATTTGTAAGTATTACACATTCCAAGCAATATGCAGCGGCACAAGTAATATTGCAAATGTAAGCAGTGGCAACTCAGATCCATATGTAGGTTGACACTATATTTTCTTCAAAATTTATTTAGTGAAGATAAAATATATTGCCTTTTCTTCAAATGACATAACTGACAAATACGGTTCATATATTGTCGTAGTGGATTTGAAAGAAGAAAGGGTGAAAGCGTGGGCAACCGTATAGTTAAATGGCTCGTCTTACTTTGTACGATATTACTTCTGTCGGCATGTGGTGCAGCCTCACAGGAAAAAGTGTTGAAGAAAGTTAATGGGAAATGGGCAGAGACAAATGGTTATGAGTTGAACGCTACGATGGAGATTAAATCTGGTGGGGAGCCGAGAAAATATGATGTAACAGTTTGGCATACGAAACCTGATTTTTATCGAGTAGAAGTAGTAGAAAGTGGGAAAGATGTTTCACAAATGATAGTGCGAAACGCAGATGGAGTTTTTGTAGTCACACCTACTTTAAACAAAATGTATAAGTTCCAAAGTGATTGGCCAAAGAAAAATAGTCAGGCTTATTTAATAGGCGCACTAGCAGAAGATTTAGCAGAAGATAAAAATTTAGTCATGAAAGAAGAGGACAAAGCATATATATTTGAAGCGGCTACTAGAAATAGCTATAAAAATAGTATGCCTCATCAAGTTATAACAGTTGATAAGAAAACAATGCTACCAACTTCCGTAGTAATTATGAATGATGTAAAAGAAGAGCAAATCCGTATCACATTTAAAAATATTAAATTAGGTGTCCAACACGCAGCTAAAGAATATGCGGTTGAACAATTTACGGAAACAGATGGAACAAAAGGTGAACAAGCTGCACCACCAGCGAAAGATGGAAAAGACAGCAAAGAGAACAAAGAGAGCACTGACAACAAAGACGGCAAAGATGAAAAAGAAGGAAAAGAAGCAGTAGGTGCAGAAGTCGAATATAAAGAGTTCCAAACACACTACCCTGTTGTCAATTGGGCGAATACGAAAATGGTGGATGAGAAAGTTATTCAAGATGGTGGAATGGAACGTGTCATCTTAACATTCGAAGGTGATAAGGCATTTACGGTAATGCAACAACCAGTTACAAAAGGAACTGCTATGCTACCAGTATCAACTCCTGGTGATCCGGTAGATTTAGGCTTTACGATTGGGGCTATTACAGATACATCTATCAGCTGGGAAAAGGATGGCGTCGCATTCTTTGTAGCGTCAAGTAAATTGACTCGTGAAGAGATGGTGGAAGTTGCAGCCTCTATGACGAAAAGCGGTATGAAGTAATGTTTTAGCTACAGCTTTCTACATGAAGAAAGCTGTAGCTTATTAAGCAAAATAGTACAGTTTTGATGAATATTAACACTGTTTAGAAAGTGTTAAGTCATATATTATATGATGGAGGTTATGTAGAAAAATAGTCTAAAATAGAACAACTTGGTGTGCAGTCGTAGAGAAAAGGCAATTTAAGCAATACATAATGTTTTAATAAAAAATAAAGAGGGTATTCTAATGAAGATACAGCAGCATTTTAGACCAAGCAAAGCAATTGTAGACTTACAAGCAATCCAACAAAACGTAAAAAATTTGAAAAAGCTACTTCGACCTAATGTTCAAATTATTGCTGTAGTAAAGGCAAATGCATATGGCCATGGAGATGTAGCCGTTGCAAAAGCAGCACTTGAGGCAGGCGCAACAATGCTCGCTGTGGCAACACCCGACGAAGCATTACATATTCGAGCACATTTTGAAGAACCAGACATACTACTATTGGGTGCTTCACCCGTTTCGTTTGTACCGTATGCTGCCCAACAGCGCATAATTCTTACGGTATTTGCAAACGAATGGGTACAACAAGCTGCTCCGTTCATAGCTAATGAAGAAAATCCATTAAGACTACATATAAAAGTAGATAGTGGAATGGGCAGAATTGGCGTTCGTTCCGAGCAAGAATTATTGAATCTTTATCAAACAATACAGAATACCGTGAATATGGAAGTTGACGGGATATTTACACATTTTGCGACTGCAGATGAAGAGGATACATCATACTTCGATAGCCAGGTACATTTTTTTGAGAGATGTGTAACTGTATTGCCTGAAAAGCCTAGACTTGTTCATGCATCAAACACGGCTACATCCTTAGTGAAAAATGCGCATCTACAATTTGACGCTGTCAGATATGGTATTTCAATGTATGGATTATCACCATCTCCTTATGTAGAAGGTATTTTACCATTTCCGTTACAGCCAGCGTTTTCACTCGAAAGTGAGCTAGTACATGTGAAACAATTACAAACAGGTGATTCAGTTGGCTATGGAGCTACATTTGTAGCCCCTTCTGATATGTGGATAGGAACAATACCGATAGGCTATGCTGATGGAGTAATTCGCAAATTAGGTGGACAAGAAGTATTGATTGATGGACAAAGAATGCCGATTGTTGGACGAATTTGTATGGACCAATGTATGGTTGCCTTGCCAAAAGCATATGCTATAGGTGAGAAAGTAACACTCATTGGTCGTCAAGGACAGGATGTTATTGCAATGAATGAATGGGCAGCGAAGCTTGAAACCATTAATTATGAAGTACCATGCATTATTACAGCAAGAGTTCCTAGATTATACATTTGACTTTAGTCTCACCTTAGAAGAATTTTTCTTCTTCATAGAGGAAAAGAATTTTGTATAGGTGGTCTTAAGTAGTGTCAACGTTTTACTTTGGACAAATGAATACTAGACAAAAGCTAACTAAAAAACTTGGTGAATGAACTATAACTGGAGAAAATGTTAATTTACTAAGAAGCTGAGCAATTCACAATTTGTGAATTATTGCAAGATGAATGTATCGGCATATACCTTCGACAACCAACATATTTTTACAACTTGGACTTTAAGTTGTCAGATATTGTGTCATTTCGTGTCTTTTCAACAATATCTTTCAATGGTAGAATGGGAAGTAATGAAAAGTGGATGGTTCCGTTGGAGGTGCTTGCTGTGTACGAGAAAAGGTTAAGAGAAGCTACAATTGCTGTTCAAGACAGACTATTTCTACAAACAAAGGAAGTAATTGAAAGTGAATCTTTGGCGCGTATTTTGTCGCGCAAAGTTTTAATGCAGGAGCAACCAAATCAAATACGGGAAGCTATGATGAAAGGATATGTTGAAATGTCTCATATTAATCTGAAAATTGCAAGTGAATGCTTGCATGCAGAATATGAAGCACAACATACGGTGGAGCGTCTCGTTAGCGGGGGATGACACTTTGAATGTAAAACGTGGTGACGTTTTTTTTGCAGATTTATCGCCGGTAGTTGGGTCCGAACAAGGGGGCACTAGACCGGTGCTGATTATTCAAAATGATATTGGCAATCGATTTAGTCCGACTGTCATCATCGCAGCTATTACTGCACAGATTCAAAAAGCAAAGTTACCGACGCACGTTGAAATCAATGCTGAAAAGTATGGTTTTGAACGTGACTCGGTTATTCTGCTTGAGCAAGTGCGGACGATTGATAAGTCAAGATTGACAGATCGTATTACACAACTTGATCATGCTGTGATGGAGAAAGTTGACGGTGCATTGATGATTAGTTTAGGGCTTGTTAAATTTTGATATACATATGTGTATAGAGGCATCGGGGTGATTTTTCATCTCGATGCTTTTTTGTATTGTTTGTTTAAATAGTTCTTTACCATAAATTGAATTTACTATTCAAAAATGGTATTAATAGATTTAAGATAAAGCAAAGATTTATAGTTAGAATAGATTTTTGAAAAAATTTTCAAGAGGGTTAAGAAAAAATACATAGAATTTTATGATCAATACAAAATCTGTTCTTGATAAAAAGTAAGTTGAGAAAAGAGTACTTGGAGCGAGAGATGCTACACCCGCGGAAGGCAGTGAAATGTGCAGTCAAGTACATTTTTTGTAAAGAGCTTGAAATAAGGTGTAAAAAATAGTCAAGCAGGTCGAATAAAAGTGTAAGAGTAAAACTCCGAAAGGAATTGGGGGAACACCAGTGACATTTAGGTCTTCGGTTGAAATTATTACTGAGTGGGATATAGTTGCAGCAAGACAACTGGGGCGTGACGAAGCAAAGGCACTTGGATTTGGCACTGTTGATCAGGCTCGAATCACTACAGCTATTAGTGAGTTAGCTCGAAATATATATTTATATGCAAGTGTAGGTGTCATTGAAGTTGAAAGAGTTGAAACGGATATTGAGAAGAAAATAGTTGTTATCGCAACTGATCAAGGCGCAGGAATAAAAGATGTTCGGAAAGTAATGGAGGATGGCTATTCCACTTCAGGAGGGCTCGGTGCGGGCTTACCAGGTGTTAATCGATTGATGGACAGTATGATTATTCAATCGGTTGTCGGAGAAGGTACGACGATAAGAGCTGAAAAACGGTTGCGTTAGGATGTGAAAATGTTGAAACAATTAGAATCTCAATATGAGAAGATTTTGTCGGATTACATGTCCGATCAAACCGAAAAGAATTTGTACATTGCTCAAAATTTCACTCGTCAATTAATCCAAAAGAATATTTCGCCTGAGGATGTTGTAAATATTCATAAAAACGCAGTTGGAAAGATTTTTCCGGATAGAATGGTTGAAGATCAGCCCGCATATGATTTTCTTATCGAAGTAATGGTTCATTACGGAATGGCGCATAGAGAGCATCAAAGCCTGCTACAAATACAAGCAGAGTATGAAATGGAAATGAAAATTGCTACAAACATTCAAAAAACATTACTTAAAACAGTCGTACCACAACTATCAAGTATTGATATAGGAATGATATCGATTCCAATTCGTAAGATGAATGGAGACTATGTGCATTTTTTGTATAATCGAGAGGATTATTTAAGTGTAGCTGTGACAGATGTTGTTGGTAAAGGGGTTCCGGCTGCATTGTGTATGTCTATGGTAAAGTATGGTCTTGAAACGTTAGAATACGCTTATAAAGATCCTTCATATGTATTAGAAGTCATCAATCGAGTAATTGAAAAAGGTGTAGACGACAGTATGTTTGTTTCCATGTTTTACGGGTGCTTGGATATACAAAACAGTATTTTTTCATATGCTTCTGCAGGTCATGAGCCAGCATTGCATTATAGCGCTAAACACGGTGAATTTTTCTCTTTGGAGGCGAAAGGACTATTACTAGGTGTGTTGTCTGACTCAAAATATTCGTATAATGAAATTCTTTTAGAAGATAACGACATCGTAGTAATGATGACAGATGGTGTTACTGAGTTCAGAGCGAGGGATGATTTGAATTCACGGGAGGTTATTACGTCATTGATAGTGGAGAATAAACATGTATCAGCTCAGCACTTATGTAATCTTCTTTATAAGCAAATTGAAAAAATACAGGATTTTAAACTATCAGATGATTTTACGGTAGTCATTTTAAAAAAATAGATATTTAAGGTTTAATTTTTTGCAATGACGGGAAAAGAAGTACAGTCTCACAAATATGGTGGAGGTGTGTTGTAATGGATATGACGATACATTTTAAAGAACTTGATAATAAATTATACGGATTTGTTGAGGGCGAAATAGATACTTTTACTGCTTCAAGCCTAAGAGAGGAATTGGAGGCAGTGAAGATTACGGAAGGTTTAGAAATAGAGCTTAATTTATCAAAAGTTAATTATATGGATAGTACAGGTCTAGGGATTTTTGTCGCCTTTTATAAAAGAGCATCACGTGAAAATGGTAAGGTTAAACTTGTTGGTTTATCGAGTAGACTACAAAGATTATTTGAAATTACTGGTTTAAGCGACTTAATGGATATTGAAACTGATAAAAAGGTGGAATTACGAAAATGAAGGAATTTGATTATATTGAGATAAGGGTTCCTGCAAAACCGCAATTTGTCAGTGTGATTCGGTTAACGGTTTCTGGTTTAGCTAGTCGTATTGGATTTAATTATGATGATATTGAGGACTTAAAAATCGCAGCAAGTGAAGCGGTAACAAATGTTGTACATCATGCCTATAAGGATGAGGAAGAAGGAGAAATCGTCATCGGTTGCGCTTTGTATGAAAATAAACTAGAAATGATGATTGCGGATTACGGCAATAGTTTTAATTTTGAGGAGATAAAGACGAAGATTGGTCCGTATCACCCTGAAGAGAATATTGCAGGGCTACGCGAAGGGGGTTTAGGACTTTATTTAATGGAAACTTTGATGGATGAGGTGATGATAAATAACGATGGTGGCGTAACTGTTTTCATGACAAAGTATGTCGCTAGAGAGCAGGTGGAAAAAAATGTCGAAAGAATCATTACATAAATCTGCGTCTAGGGAAGATGTGTTGAGATGGATTGCATTGTACCAGTCAACAGAGGATGATGAAGCGCAAACAAATTTAGTGATTCATTATCAATATTTAGTTGAGTCTATCGCTCGCAAATATTCGAATGGTAAATATTATGATGATGATATTGTTCAAGTAGGTATGCTGGGGTTGCTAGGTGCAATAAGACGTTTTGATCTTCATGTTGGTCGAAGCTTTGAGGCATTTGCTGTGCCAACGATTATTGGAGAAATCAAGCGCTTTTTACGTGATAAAACTTGGGATGTTCACGTACCAAGACGGATAAAAGAGTTAGGACCGCGAATTAAAACAACAGTGGAAGCATTGACAATTGAGTTGCAGCGTTCTCCATCAATCATGGAAATCGCGGATCGACTAGAGGTGGAAGAGGAAGAAGTATTAGAGGCTATGGAGATGAGCCGTAGTTACCATGCTCTTTCTATGGATCGTTCAATAGAGTCGAATTCCGACGGTAGTCCTGTAACGTTATTTGATATTACGGGTAAAGAAGATAGCGGCTATGAAATGACCAATAAAAGAATGGTGGTTTCTGATGCGATAAGTGTTTTAAGTGAGCGAGAACAACAAATAATTCAACTTACATATTTAGAGCAACTCACTCAAAAAGAAGTTGGAGAACGATTAGGAATTTCTCAAATGCATGTATCTAGAGTACAAAGGAAGGCAATAAAGAAATTGCAAGAAGCTATCCTAACAAGTGATGGTGTTTCGCTCTAAATTTTTGAGTGGTGTGTTGCGTGCTGTTAAATTAAATATCCAAAAGTAGCAAATGCCTCTTATTTTTATACTGCATTAACAGGTAGTGATTTATCTGTATCGAAAGTGAAGCGTCAGGTACAAGACTCCCATCTCAAAGATATGGCGAAAAGTGAAGAAATTATGTGGGAGATGAACTGCCCGTAAAAGCCTGATTGGTGAAGACTAATAATCGGTAGAGATGAAGAAACCCCCGCCGATTAAAGTTTCACTTTATTAAAATGGTTTACTCTACTTTCAGAGTAGACTATTTTTTTGCATTTTTAGTAAAGTGTAATGGTAAAATGAAAAGAAAAAAGGTAGTGATGATATGGAACAAAAGCAAATGTTACAGCTCATTGCAAAGGATGTAGCTGTTAAGCCGGGTCAAGCTGAGGCTGTAATTAAATTATTAGAAGAAGGAAATACCGTGCCATTCATTGCACGTTATCGAAAAGAAGCTACTGGGTCCCTTGATGAGGTACAGATTAAAGCTGTAGAGGATCGCTATCACTACATACAGCAACTTGAGCAACGCAAAGAAGAGGTTATACGATTAATTCAAGAACAAAATAAACTAACACCTGAATTAGAACAAGCTATTAAAACAGCAACTGTTTTACAGCGCGTAGAGGATTTATATCGACCTTATAAACAAAAACGCCGAACAAAGGCGACAATAGCGAAAGAAAAAGGGTTAGAACCACTTGCAGATCTTCTATTAGAGTATCGTAGTGATGCTTTAGAACAATTAGCAGTGGCTTTCGTAGATCAAGATAAAGTTGCCAATGTCGAGGAAGCATTAGCTGGGGCGCGAGATATTTTAGCAGAGCGCTTTGCCGATGACGCAGCAATTCGCGAAAAAATTCGTACGTATTCATGGAAAGATGGAGTACTCGTAACAGGTGTAAAAAACTCAGAGGGAGACGAAAAAAACGTTTTCGAAATGTATTACGAATATGAAGAGCCTGTAAATCGTATCGTCCCACACCGTATTTTAGCTGTAAATCGTGGTGAGAAAGAAGAAATCTTAAAGGTTGCCATTCATGTTCCAGTAGATCGAGTATTGATGATTATGTGGAAGGAATGGATTCCTGCTACAGGTTCTTCACCAGCCATTGCTGAAGTGAAGCTAGCAATAGAGGATTCGTACAAGCGTCTAATTCAGCCTTCTATTGAAAGAGAGTTACGAAATGAACTTACGGAAAAGGCAGAGGCACAGGCTATACACATTTTCTCTGAGAATTTACGCAATCTTTTACTACAGCCTCCAATGAAAGGGAAGTATGTATTGGGTGTTGATCCAGCTTACCGTACAGGCTGTAAGTTAGCTGTTGTAGATGAAACAGGGAAAATGTTAGAGGTTACAGCCATTTATCCACACCCTCCTAAACCAGATGTAGCAAAATCTAAAGCAATTGTGAAAGGGATTTTAGCGAAATATCCAATTACTATAATTGCAATTGGTAATGGTACAGCCTCGCGTGAAACAGAACAATTTATTGCAGATGTTTTGAATGAGCTTGAAACTAATGTATCCTACGTTATTGTCAATGAAGCGGGGGCATCTGTTTATTCAGCCTCTGAGGTTGCGCGTGCAGAGTTTCCAGATTTACAAGTAGAGCAACGTAGTGCCGTTTCTATTGCACGTCGCTTGCAGGATCCGTTGTCGGAGTTAGTGAAAATTGAGCCAAAAGCAGTTGGAGTAGGTCAGTATCAGCATGATGTCTCTCAAAAGAAATTGACGGAATCCTTAACATTTATAGTAGAGACTGCTGTTAACCAAGTTGGCGTAGATGTTAATACAGCTTCAGCTTCGCTATTACAACACGTTTCTGGATTATCGAAAACGGTTGCGGAGAATATCGTGAAGGTGCGAGAAGAAAATGGACAGTTTACAACGCGTGCTCAACTAAAGAAAATTCCGCGACTTGGTGCCAAAACGTATGAACAAGCAATTGGGTTCTTACGTGTTCCAGAAGCAAAAAATGCATTCGACGCGACTGGTATTCACCCTGAAAGCTATAGTGTAGCAGAGCAGATTTTAGAGGTGGCGCAAATTGATAAAAAAGAGATTGGGACGCAGAAGGCAGAGGAAGCTATTGCATCACTAGATATACAAAATTTAAGTGGGATATTAGATATTGGAGTTGTCACAATCCAGGATATTGTGGATACATTGATGAAACCAAGTCGTGATCCACGAGATGCATTTCCTCAGCCGCTGCTGAAAACAGATGTCTTAAAAATGGAAGACTTACTAGTTGGGATGGAATTGCAAGGTACAGTGAGAAACGTAGTCGATTTCGGAGCATTTGTAGATATTGGAGTGAAGCAGGACGGGCTTGTGCATATTTCTAAATTACAAAAAAAACGGATTAAACATCCATTAGAAGTTGTTGCTCTCGGTGACATTGTGACCGTTTGGGTAGAACAAATAGATGTCAATAAAGGGCGCATTGCATTAACAATGCTTCCTCCTAAAAATCAAACAATGGAAATGTAATAAATTCATACCACACTGTCTATACTACGCAGTGTGGTATTCTTGTTGTTAGAGGTGAATTAGCTATGAACAATGAGGAGCTACAAAAGCTTGTCAGTAGAATATCATTAGAAAGTTTCCAGAAGTCATTTATGCATCAAGCATATTTTAATCCAAGATTACGTTCAACAGGCGGACGATATCTTTTACAATCGCACAATATAGAAATTAATCCAAAAGCGTGTGAATTGTATGGAATTAGTGAAGTAGAGGGAATTGTTCGACACGAATTATGCCATTATCATTTACATTTAGAAGGTAAGGGGTATCAACATCGTGACAAAGATTTTCGAGAGCTATTAAAAAAAGTAGGTGCACCTCGTTTTTGTTCAACATTGCAGATACCAAAAACTACACAGAAAAAGCAACGTCGTCTCTATACATATACATGTGTAAAATGCCAACAAATATATGTAAGGAAAATTAGAATGAATGTGGAGAAATACTGCTGTAGTAAGTGTTTAGGCCGCTTAAAACTAGTTGAATAAAAAAACTTGATAAAAAGGGTTGACGTTTACATGATATGTCCCTATAATAGTAAAAGTCGACAAGATAACGACGACAAAAACATATGAATTATTCCGAAGTAGCTCAGTTGGTAGTAGCACCTGACTGTTAATCAGGTTGTCG
>NZ_JARVRU010000114.1:0-34134 GCF_030209535.1 Lysinibacillus sp. fls2-241-R2A-57 | reverse complement strand
TTGAAGAAATAATGGATTTATTAGGCTTATCGAGAGAAGAAATTGAGAGAATAAAGGATCTAGATTTACCGCAAGATTAACACATATAAAGTATGACTAAATATTTTGTCTATTCAATTTTCACAATAAAAAAGCTACCTGTTACCAGGTAGCTTTTTTATTGTGAAAGAAACTATAGATTTTTAGGGTATAGTTTTCGTTAGGTTGAAGCGCTACATCTTCGAGCCTAATGTGTTTTAGATCATTTGTATTGTATGAAACAAAAGGTAGATACAGTTTTAGGGAAAAATATATAGTATTTTTAATGATAATCAGTATAATGTATGAGTATATACTTATTTGTGGTAGGGTAAAAAAACCTATTAATAAATAAGGTTGGATTGCCTGAATATTTTAAAACGAAAATATATTTGGCTCACCACCAAAAGTTGTGGATGACATTTGTTAAAACGTATCCATTTATATAAGTTGATCTTCGTTCCGGCTGAACGCCCCAGAAAGCTTTGCTCTGTGCGAAAGCGAAGCGTCAGCAACAATGCGCCCAGTCGGAACGGAAATCAATCACACGTTTTGATGATGAGCTATATATTTGGGTTATTTGGATGTTTTAAGTAGATATAATGTGTTAAATGGGGGTTTGAAATGATAGGGAATATCACAACGATTATTACGAGAATAAATAAAGCCTGTGATGATATAGATTTTGTTAGCGCAAGAGTATTAATTGAAACCAATCTAATGAAATTATCAGAAGCAAAACACTATCGTTTATTAAATGCAAATGGTCGGGTACTCATAAAGCATGTATTAGTAGATAGAAAGGATCCTGTAGAATCTAAAAATAAATTAACACGGACAGATTTATTAACGATTAATAAAATTAATGAATATTCCTCGAATTTTGATATTGCCATGCTAAAAAGAACTTTAAAAAACTCCTTCGAATTAATGCAAAGATCCGACGTTCTTCTGCTTTTAAATAATGATGCAAAAATTATTCTAGATAATATGGGAGCACTATCAGGTGCACAACAACTCCAATAGTATGAATTTAAAACACGCGGTTTCTCACTTAATAAAGTGCTTTTCTGTGTGTTTTTTTAGCTTTCATTCCAAGTGTATTTAAACATGAGTTTTTTTAGAAATATATGTGTATTGGGCGCTACTTGTACTAAAATAGAGATATTGTAGTAAGAGGGAGTGTTTCTTTTGTTTAAATCGATGAAAGAATGTACAGATTTTATTTTTACGTTAAAGGCAGTTGATCATAAACGCGCACCACTTGTATTGATGCGAGAGGTACTAGCACTTCTAGATAACCCACAGGACAAGCTACGCGCTATTCATTTAGCAGGCTCAAATGGAAAGGGTTCAACAGTGAATGCGCTAAGGGAGATGCTACAACATGGTGGCTACAAAGTAGGTGCCTTTACTTCACCTCATTTAGAGCGTGTCAATGAACGAATGACTATTAATGGAACTCAAATTTCTGATGCGCAATTTTTATATTATATGAACAAAGTTGTTAATATTATTGAGACACATTATGAAGGTGAATTTCCAAGCTTTTTTGAAGTCGTAACACTTATTATGTTCCAATACTTGTCGGATGAGGAAGTGGATATTGCACTGATTGAAACCGGACTAGGTGGACGTTTAGACGCTACGAATGTCATTACGCCACTTATTTCAATTATTACAACGATTTCACTAGAGCATACTGCATTTTTAGGAAATACATTTGCAAAGGTAGCGCTTGAAAAGGCAGGAATTATTAAAGAAGGTGTACCGATTGTAGTGGGTGTTAAAAGTGAAGAGGCACTTACTGTTATTCAGAAGGTAGCGAATGAACGTCATGCGCCATGCTTTGTTTTAGGACAGGATTTTACGGTTGGAAATATAGTGCAAGGTGCTAATATACAGCACTTTAATTACCAAAAATCAAATGTGGAAATGGTTGATGTCCCATTAAAAATGGCTGGGCCACATCAGATAAATAATGCAAGTCTAGCGATTACGGCTGTTCTAACGTTAAGAGAAAATGGAGCAATTGACATTCCAGATGAGTCAATCCGTCAAGCGTTGGCGAATGCTCAGTGGGCAGGCCGTTTTGAGCAATTACCTCGCAATATAGTATTAGACGGAGCACATAATTCTGAAGGAACAGCTGCACTCATTCAAACACTTAAAACGGTATATCCACACCAAAACTATCGAATTATATATGCGGCATTATCAGATAAAGATCATGCGAAAAGTATTGCTTTAATGGATAGTATTGCAACATCAATTTCATTTACGCAAATTGAACTGCCGAATGCTATGCCTGCTGAAAAATTAGCTGCATTATCTACAAATACGAACAAAACGTATAGTACGGATTGGCGTGAAATGCTTCAAGCAATGCTACATCAAAGTAATGATGAGGATATTATAGTTATTACAGGTTCGTTGTATTTTATAGCTGAAATACGACAATGGCTACAGGGGGAACAACGATGATTCCAAAATTGAATAGCTATAAGGAAAAGTGGAATGTTCAGAGCGATGATGTTATTAAACCTGGCCTAATTGCGATTGAAGAGGCATTGACACGAGTAGGTAATCCAGAGAATAAATTGCAAGTTGTGCATTTAGCAGGGACTAATGGTAAAGGCTCAACTCTTACATTTCTAGAATCAATCGCCAAAGAACATGGCTTACGTGTTGGTAAATTTATGTCTCCTTGTATTTTAGATGTACATGACCAAATTCAAGTAGAAGGCCAAGCAATGACAGAAGCGGAAATGAATCAAGTATTCCAACAAATGCATGCTGCCGGACTTAGTGGAAAACTAACAGATTTTGAACTTTTAACTGTTGCAGCTTTTTTACATTTTGTTGCGAGTAATGTAGATATTGCCCTTATTGAAGCAGGTATGGGGGGCTTACTGGATAGTACGAATGTGGTTACACCAATTGTATCAATCATACCAAGTATCGCATTAGAGCATACGAATTTTTTAGGAGATACGATTGATAGTATTGCCTACCATAAAGCAGGAATTATTAAGCAGGATCGATCAGTTATTATCGGCGAGCTACCTTTAGAAGCAAAGAATATAGTCTATCAGGAAGCCTCAAAAAAACATGCATCCGTTCTTGAGCTAAATCACCAATTTTATGTGAAGCAAGAGAATGAGGGAGAGAGCTATGAGTATAAAGACAATGGCCTCTGTATTACAAAGCTTAAACGCACAATGAAGGGAGCGCATCAGGCGAATAATATGGCACTTGCTATAACAGCCTTTTTGGAAGTGGCGACCTCATTAGAGTTACAAGTAAGTAAAGAAGCTATTCAAAAAGCTGTGAAAAACGCAACTATCTTAGGCCGCTTTGAAGAAATTTTGCCTTATATTTTTTTAGACGGTGCGCATAATCCAGCGAGTGCTGAGAAATTAATAGAAACGATAAAGCATGAGTTCCCGGAAGAGCAGATTACTTTTGTCATCGGCATTCTTGCTGATAAGGCTGTAAAAGAGATTTTGCATCAATTTGAGCAAGTAAGTGATTATTTTTACTTTGTTGATTTCAATAATCCTCGTGCGATGGCTGCTCAAAAAATGTTTGAGCTGTCCAACGCCTCTCATAAAGCAGTTTTAGAAGATTATGTGCAATTTTTAAAACGACAGTCAGAAAGCAAGTCGAGAACTATTGTATCGGGTTCGCTGTATTTATTAACGGAAGTACGTAGTAAATTGAAAAATATTTAACATATAGTCACGATATATTTACAGTAAAGATCAGGTACTCATCATAAAAATGAGTCCTGATTTTTTTATATTTAGTGTGAAAATTCCAAAACATTGGATCATCATCAAAAGTTGTGGATGACATTTTTAAAAATATATGCCCTATATATTGTTGACCTTCGTTCCGGCTGGGCGACTCCTTGGGGATCACAGATGAGACCCTGGAGCGAGCAACTAGGGGAACGAAGGCTAAAAGCATTACGTCCTGTGATAACGCCTTCGTGACCAACATCCTTTTGGCCCAAGCGGCTCATCGGACGCCCCCAGTCGGAACGGAAATCAACCACAACACGTTATGGTGATGAGCCAAAACATTTCTATTATGTGCTGTATCCTTAGTATTTGCACGATAAGCCTGTTTAGAAGATTCCCTTCCCAAGCAAAAACTCTTTAATTAGAGGTTATTTTTTTATAAGATTTTTTCCAATTGGTTACTCTTGGGTTTACATCTATATAAAATAAATTTGCGCTATTCTCTCTTTGATTTCCTCGAGCACTTTTTCCCAATATATTTTCATTTCCTCCCTTACATTCTGATCAGAAAGTTTTTCTTGATGAAAACTAATAGTTGTTTTATTATTTGCACTCGATATAATACGAACTTGAACTGTTGATGCCATTTCCCACCCCACTTTTTGCCAAGTTAAGCGAAGTTGCTGTAAAGGCTTAACAACGCGGATTTCTCCGGACCCTGATTTCGTAATATAAATCTGCCCCTGTTCAAGGATAATACCCGTACTTTCTCCTAACCATAAGTTTAACCCATCTTGTGAAGTAATAAGATTCCAGGCTTTTTCTTGGGAAATAGGGAATGTCCTTCTAACACCTACTTGAAATCCAGCTGTCTTTGTTTGACCAATAATTTTTTGATTATCCATCTTTTCACCTCGATATTTCAAGATTATTTGTCGGTAAATATTATTTCTATTTCCTCTCTATTAACTCCTTTTCTTATTCAATAATTTTGTTCTTTGATAGAGAGCGAAAGAATACATTTAAGAGTCCACCTTTTATTTTTATAGTTTATGGTAAACCTTTCGATACAATTAAACCTCGAAAAAACTATTAAATCAAAATATAGTAAATTAGCATTTACACATACTTTTATACATATACTTATATGAAAATGTAGCAATCTCAACTTTTTACATCTTTCAGCGGGGTGTCCAAACATCTGCTGAAATAGAGGAATTCTGTCTAAGAACGCAACGTCCTGTGGCAACGACTGAGTGACCAACATCTTGTTGTTGCTGACGCTTCGCTTTCGCACAAATAAACATCTGCAGGCCTAAGCACAAAGCAGATTCCGGACGCAATTATACCGAGGGATACCGAGGCATAATTGATATTTACTTTGAACGTTGAAGAAAGAGGTGATGGACGAATGAAAATTGTCAGTCAGGTAATGAAAAAACAAATATTTCGTGCGATGTTTATTGGAGGAGTAGTCGGACTTTTTGGTGTAGCCATTTTTTTAGGTGTTCTTCAAGCGAGCACTCAATTTTCTTTAAAAAATGATAGTAACGAAGTAGCTAGTAATAGTAATAGTAATAGTAATAATAAAGACGCAGAAACAATTCCAACAGCAGGGGGAGCAACGAACGGATCCATGTTTTTTGCAAGTCAAGCAGGGGTTTATTCAAATTATGAAAGTGCAAGCTCGTTTGTATCTGAACACCCTTCATTAAAAGAAAGTGCCATTGTTGAGATAGATGGAAAATTTTATGTTTGGACAAGTATGGTGACAGATGAAAGTCAACTTGTTTTTTTAAAAGATCCTGCAACATTTAAAAAAGCATTTAGTGTAAGCAGTGACAGCTGTAAGGAGGCGACGATTGCAGAGCTTCCATCTGTGCTCGCTGACAAAAAAGCAACAAAATTAAATTTTAAGGATAATTTGAAGGATTCTACGCTACCTGCTGATTGGCAAGCTATTGGTACGGCAGCCTCTTCAATTTCAAACGATATCAACGTTATTCGCTTACATGTTTTTGCTCATTACAAATCAAAAAATGCTTGTCTTCAAGTGAAATTTTAAACATCAAAGATAGTGAAATATGCATTATCTTGATTTTTTGAAAATTTTCAAATCCCAAATTCTCCGTTATGATAGCTAATAAGGAGGATTGGTCAGACAATGTTTAAGACAAATCAAAAGCTAGTGCTTGCTTCTGCGTCACCACGACGAAAGGAATTGCTTGCTATGCTATCACTTCCATTTGACATAATATCTAGTGAAGTAGAAGAGACAAGTGTCCAGGCAACTACAATGCAAGATTATGTTAAAGGTGTAGCACTATTAAAAACACGTGATGTGGCAAAAAAAGCTCCAAATGCGACGATTATTGGAGCCGATACTATTGTTGTTTATGATGATAAGCTACTCCATAAACCCAAAAATCGTGAGGAGGCAATTTCTCACTTAATACGTTTATCAGGCAAGCATCATGCGGTCATGACAGCTGTTGCCATTATTGAACCTGACGGTAATGAAACGACATTTGTCGAAGAGACAAATGTTGTCTTTCATCATTTATCGCAGGATCTTATCGAAGCATATGTAGATTCGGGAGACCCATTTGATAAAGCAGGTGGTTATGGCATTCAAACTGCTGGAACCCTTTTAGTGAAGCGAATTGAAGGAGATTATAACAATGTTGTCGGCTTACCACTTGCAGCGTTGTTTACGCAATTGGTAGCACTCAATATTATCCAATTTGCGAAGGAGTGAGGCTTTTTTGACAAATGATGTTTTACCAAGAATGATGATACGAGACGTTAATATACAGGATCGACCTCGTGAAAGACTACTGCGCCAAGGAGCTATGAGTTTATCGAATCAGGAGCTGCTGGCCATTTTACTAAGGACAGGCACTAAGGAAGAGTCTGTTCTTGTACTTGCAAATCGCATACTAAGTGTTTTTGAGCGTTTACATCATTTGAAACATGCAACTATTGAAGAAATGGTTGCTATTAAAGGGATTGGTGAGGTTAAAGCCATTCAAATATTAGCTGCAATTGAACTCGGTAGACGCCTTGCTCAGAAACAAAGCGATGAAAAATATACGATACGTTCACCGCAAGATGCCGCTGCCTATTTAATGCCTGATATGACCTCACTGAGTCAGGAACATTTTGTAGTTCTTTTTTTAAATATAAAGAATCAAATTATTCATAGAAAGACGATTTTTATAGGCAGTCTAAATGCTTCAATAGTCCATCCTAGGGAGATTTATCGCGAGGCTGTAAAGAGGTCTGCGGCTTCTATAATTTGTGCGCATAATCATCGTGCGACACGTTCGTAACTAAAAAGGTTGCGCACGCTGTCTTATAGTCAAATGGCTAGAAGAGAGTCGTGAACTCTTCACTTGATAGGTGGAATGAGAGGGTAACGCCTTGAAACGCCTACTCTAATACTCCGACATGCGGTATTTGAGTGTGTAGAAGAATGCCGTGTGAAGCTCGGTGAAGTCGGCTGAATGTTGCCGTAGTGCTTATATGAGTAACCGAAAGCTAACTAGAGGTAGTTGGTGCAACTGATAGGCCGGGAGTCGTAAAAAGCTTAATATGGTGAGAATGTGGTAAAACACTGACGAACTAGCGAAGGAAATGTCTGTGAGTGGCGAACACTTAGAAATGAGTGGGCTTGATAAAAGAGTCAAGCGCGTTCCGTGGGCGAGTACTTATGATGGTTTTGAAAGCTTCATGCATCGTTACAGGCGGTGGAGAGGACGTCAGGCAAGAGCTAGCACCTACGTTAAGTATTGATAGAGTGAAGGGAACGTGGAAAGCTACTGACACAAGAAGGGACACACCTGATGACGTGGTGGGGAGGAAAGGATTCGTCTATAACTTTTCTTTATGGTAGTGAGAGTAGAGGCAGGAGCGTTGAAGTTTCTGTAACGGAGATGGAGCAATAGCCTCAAGTCGATTGTTCATATTATTTCAACTCAAAAATTCAAGGATTCTCGTATGACGAAAAAGGTCATGAGCCGTGAATAGAGCGTGATAGACCTTGAACCAAAATTTTAACGAATTGTCTTTGATAACTTGATATATGAGATTGCAGGAAGAAAATAGAGTGCGAAAACCAAGTCATTCGGTTCCTGCGTAAAATATCCACCGTACCAAAAGAGCGTCCAAGCGTTGGACATCTAAGGTTAGAACACCCCGAAGTAACGCTCAGGGAGACGAGAGGTTGCTTTCGTCGTGGAACTGAGAAGCTCCCACTTCAAGCTAAGTGGTGAGTAGTTCACAAGGGATTGTTTGACTCAATTGAGGAAAATGAAATAAATGAACGGTCGATGGAACGCCGTGTGCGATGAAAGTTGCATGCACGGTGTGGAGCAGGGGAAAAGGTGAAGATGATTTCAAAGCCTTACCTATTGCTATCTAGCGGCGTGCCGACACCCAGTGATGAAGATATTGAAGTGACGAAAAGAATTTTAGAGGCTGGATATATTATTGGCATTGATTTGATCGATCATCTTATCATCGGCGATCATCAATTTATTAGTTTGAAAGAAAAAGGTTATTTCTAACTCTGCAGGCTTTTTGCAGAGTTTTTTTAGGTCCTAGTCAATCTATCAATAAAAATAGCTAGGTCTACGAAAGGTAGGGGCAGTCGCAGGAATTTTCAAAAGCACGGATAGAACATCAAAAAGAGAAGGTATGGAATGTTTTGGAAACTATTCGCGTTGTTCTCATCTTACATTTGGTGTTGCTTCAAATCTCTTCGCTATTTAAAAATAAATATTTTTGTATTTTTTTGCGAAAAACTAAAATGAAAGCGAACCTTTTTTTTAATAAAACGTTATTGTACTCGTAGAAATGTCTATTATATTCACAAAAATTGGTAGCCTATTACACGTTGTCTTACAAGAATAAAAATTATATGCTAATCTATACGTACTATTTTTAGTTTAGGAGGGAATTAAAATAGTATCTTTTCTGCGAGAAGAGGCATGTGGCACTATAAATTCTTGCGTTTATCCGTTATAATGAACGGTATGATTTTATCTTTATTCAGAAGAAGCCTCTCACTTCAACAGGTGTGAGATGAATGAGTGTGTAGTTTTTTCAGTGGGTGTTTAACATCGATTGAATGAAGATAAAGCTTCTGGGTGTAATTACACACCGGAGTGTAGTTGATGTCAACGAAAGTATGGCTTAAATAGAAAGGGAGTACACAAATTGTTTGGATTAGGAAGTAAAGATGTCGGGATTGACCTCGGCACAGCGAATACATTAGTGTTTATTAAAGGGAAGGGAATCGTTTTACGCGAACCTTCAGTCGTAGCAAAAAATACAAAAACTGGAGATATAGTTGCAGTTGGTAATGATGCAAAAAATATGATTGGTCGTACACCTGGTTCAATCGTAGCAATCCGTCCTATGAAAGATGGCGTTATTGCTGACTTTGATATTACTACAGCAATGATAGGTTATTATTTAAAAGAAGCTTGTAAAAATTCTGGTGGAAATTGGAAAAAACCAAATGTTATGATTTGTGTGCCTTACGGTATTACATCAGTTGAACAACGTGCGGTTATTGATGCTGCTCGTCAAGCAGGTGCTAAAGAAGCATTTACAATTGAAGAGCCATTTGCAGCAGCAATCGGTTCAAACTTACCAGTATGGGATCCAACAGGGTCAATGGTCGTTGATATCGGTGGTGGTACAACAGAGGTAGCTGTTATTTCATTAGGTGGTATTGTAACAAGTGAATCCGTGCGTGTTGGCGGGGATGCAATGGACCAATCCATCATTTCGTATATTCGTAAAACGTATAACTTAACAATAGGTGAACGTACTGCAGAAGCAGTTAAAATGGAAATTGGTACAGCATTGGCTGAGGGTCCAGAAAATAGAATGGAAATTAGAGGACGCGATCTTTTAACAGGTTTACCTAAAACGATCGAAATTTCTTCACAAGAAATCTCTGAATCTTTACGTGAAGCGGTAGCATCTATTATTGATGGTGTTCGTAAAACGCTTGAACAAACACCTCCTGAATTATCTGCAGACGTAATGGAACGCGGAATTGTTTTAACAGGTGGTGGTGCGCTATTAACAAATCTAGACAAAGTTATTAGCCAAGAAACAAATATGCCAGTATTTATCGCAGAAGATCCACTGGACTGTGTTGCTATTGGTACAGGTAAGGCTCTAGAACATATTGATTTAATTCGTGCACAACAAGTAAAAGGGTAGGAGGTTTAGGCAATGCCACACTTTTTTTTCAATAAGAAATTAATTTTGCTGCTTGTGGGCATGGTTTTTCTTGTGGCATTGATTAGCTTCTCATTACGTGATCGGACGAATGCAACTTTACCAGAGCAAATTATTAAAGATACTGTCGGCGTCGCACAATCTATTGTTGCGAAGCCGGCGAATTATATTGCGGGTGTTTTTAATAATATTGATTCCCTCTTAAACACGTACGAAGAAAATAAACGTTTAAAAGCACGCTTGGAAGAATTTGCAGCTGTACAAGCTGAGGCAACGGAATTGAAATCAGATAATAATAAGCTTCGTGAGCTTCTCGACAAATCGGAGAGCTTAAAAGAATTTAATCCAATTAATGCCACAGTTATTGCTAGAAATCCTGACCAGTGGGAAGAAAAAATTATTTTAGATAAAGGATCTTCACACGGTGTAGAAAAAAATATGGCAGTTATGACAGCGAAAGGGTTAGTCGGTAAAATTACAGTAGTGACACCTTTCACCTCTGAGGTAGAGCTTTTAAATACAAGTAATCCAAACTATCGTGTTTCTGCGATGGTGTTAGGAGATAAAGAAGCATACGGTTTAATCGAGGGCTATGATAAAGATCGTAATGAACTTATTATGAAGCGAATCGATTCAAGTTTAACAGTTAAAAAGGGCCAGCAAGTAGTTTCATCAGGACTTGGCGGTATTTTCCCAAAAAATGTGCCAATCGGAGAAATTACAGAAGTAAGTACAGATGATTATGGTTTAACAAAGATGGCTTATGTAAAACCATCTGCTGATTTTTCAATATTAGATCATGTTATTATTGCTAAACGAACATCTACAGTAATAGATGGATCTGATGGTAATGCAACGAACAAAGATTTAACGAATCCGCAAGGGGCGAGTGAAGAGGAGGAAAAATAATGGTTCGATTTCTCATTCCCTCTGTAGCGGTTTTACTATTTTTACTAGAACCGCAGTTTGCTATGCTTTCACCCATTGAAGTGAAAGGGCATATCTATTATTTAGTACCAAGATTTTTAATCTTATATTTAATATTTATTTCCATCTATTACAGCCGTCAGCGAGCGGTAATGTATGGACTTTTTTTTGGTGTCTTGTATGATGTGTTTTACATTGATATTATTGGATTATATTCAGTACTGTTTCCGCTTATTTGTTTTATAGCAGGGTCTATCGTGAAAATTATTCATCAGCACTTAGTTGTGACAACAACAATTTCAGTTGTTTTAGTAGCAATTTTAGAATTTATACTCTATCAATTCTTCTATCTTATCGACTTTACAACGATTCCATTATCGGAATTCTTACGTTCACGACTGCTGCCAACGATCATTGCTAATGCATTGTTTTTAGTGATTCTTGGTTGGGCCTTCAAATATCTAATTAATGCGCGTGTCTTACAGAGAGCACGTGAAGTTTCTTAACAAAGAACAACGTGGGGTGAGGCATTCATGAAAAAACAGTTAGTTAATATGAAGGGAACAAAGGATGGATTTGTTCTTCATTTAGACGATCAATGTGCGTATGTCGATTTAGTAGAAGAACTTAAAAAGAAAGTTTCAGAAAGCGGTATCGATAGCAAAGTAGATGTACAATTATATTTAGGCTATCGATACTGTTCTGATAAACAAATTAAAGAGCTTATTAAGATTGTTCAAGAAACAGAGCAATTAATCGTCTCGAAAGTGCAAAGTGAAGTACTGACTGTCCATGAAAGCGACCAGAAAAGGATTGAAAGTCAACAAGATACATATTTAGGGGTGGTCAGATCAGGTCAAATTCTGCGTTCGCCAGGAGATATTATTATCGTCGGGAATGTCAATCCGAATGGACGTGTAGAAGCCGGTGGCAATGTGTATGTCCTAGGTAAACTCAAAGGAATTGCACATGCTGGTGTTCATGGTAATAAAGATGCAATTATTGCAGCATCTCGCCTTGAAGCCACGCATATCATGATTGCTGACCAGGTTCAGGCTATGTCAGACGAACATGTAAAAGCAATGAATCAGGAAGAGATGACTTGTGCATTTATTGGCTATGATGGACGCATTACGTACGATCAAATTCACGCGTTAAAAAATATTCGACCATTGTTAAATGTGTCTAAGGGAGGAAGCTAGTGTGGGAGAAGCGATCGTCATAACTTCAGGTAAAGGCGGTGTCGGAAAAACAACGACAGCGGCTAACCTTGGGACTGCATTGGCTCTACAAGGTAAAAAAATATGTTTAGTAGATACAGATATTGGTCTACGTAATTTAGACGTAATTTTAGGCCTTGAGAATCGCATTATTTACGATTTAGTAGATGTTGTTGAAGGGCGCTGTAAGATTCATCAAGCGTTAATAAAAGATAAACGTGTAGATGAGAAACTATTTTTATTACCTGCCGCTCAAACGACAGATAAAAATGCTGTAAATCCTGAGCAGATGAAGAGCCTAGTAGAGGAACTGAAAAGAGACTATGATTATGTTTTAATAGACTGTCCAGCGGGCATTGAACAAGGCTATCGAAATGCTGTTGCTGGTGCAGATCATGCAATTGTAGTAACAACGCCAGAAATCTCTGCTGTGCGTGATGCAGATCGAATTATTGGCTTGCTCGAACAGGAAGAAATTACTGCACCTAAGCTAATTATTAACCGCATTCGTCAACATATGATGAAGAGCGGCGATACTTTAGATGTGAATGAAATTACAACACATTTGTCTATCGATCTATTAGGGATAATCGTAGATAGTGAAGGAGTTATTTCATCTTCCAATAAAGGTGAACCAGTAGTAATGGATCCAACTAACAAAGCATCTCTAGGCTATCGTAATATTGCCCGTCGAATACTTGGGGAATCTGTGCCACTTATGGCAATTGAAGATGAACATAGAGGTGTATTTTCAAAACTTAAAGCGTTATTTTCAAGATGATTATAAGCCAGCCTTTTCGTGCATTTGTACGAGAAGGTTTTTTTCTTGTGCATGAATGGACATGCAGCCTCATATAGTGTGAAAAAAGGATGAGGGCTTGTTTAAGAAATGGAAATGGTTGGTCACAATATTACTTGTGGCTGCAATTATGCTCGTAATTCGTTTAGAGGATCAAGGTGTATTGGAAACACCTGTGCGAAAACTTGTTACAACATCAGCAGATTTAACTTATTTAAGCGAGCTCGGACAAAGTTGGCTAAATAAAGACGATGCAACAATAGTGGTATCGAGTGATGTTGGGCAAACTGAACTATTAACATTTGCTAATGCGCAAGTTTTTCAGGAAGGCTTTTTATTGCAGTATGATGCGGGTCTTCCAGTGTATGCTGGACAAAATGGTCTTGTCGTTTTCACTGGTCATACAAAATATACTGGTAAAACAATGACGATTAGCTATGATGATGGCACAACAGTTTCTTATGGTATGTTGGATAGTTTAGCACAACTGCCATATACAACGGTGCAGGCAAATGATTTAATCGGCATGAAAGAGACGGGACAACTCTATATCTCGATTGAAAAAGATAAGTCATATTATAGTTTAGAACAAATTGTACAGTGGCTTGAAGCAGCGGCGTCCAATGAAAATTAAACTGCATCTTCTATGTATCCCTTTCGTATTTTTAATGATTTTTAGTGGCCAAATTGCTTATTACTCCATTATTTTATTTTCGTTATTATGGCATGAAGCAGGTCATCTATTAGCTGCAATGCTTTGTGGTGTTAAGGTAAAATCATGCGTTATTACACCTTACGGAGGGGAAATAGAGTTTGAAAATCCAACGGTTGTGTCAGCAACGTCACTCCTATGGATTGCCCTTGGAGGACCAATCGCTACAATATTAGGGATTGGCCTCGCTTTTTTTATGCCAGAACTACTTGCTTCTAAGCTCATCCATGTACAACTTGTGCTATTAGCCATCAATGTATTACCAATTATTCCGTTAGATGGTGGCAGAATATTTTTAGCGTCTTTATATTTATTCTATCCAAGGGTTCGTATATTTGAATATTACTACTGGATTTCATTTTTAATTGCGTCTATACTACTCATGATAACTTTAAATTACCTCCCACAAGCTATTTTTTTAGCAATTTTATGTTTATTTATTTGGCTTCAAGCGTTGAAAGAATGGAATTATCGAAAATATCGTTTAGCATTTGAGAAATATGTAATGAATAGATTGACTTAAAATAAATCGTGTGGTAATATCTTAATGTTATTGTTTGTAGCACCTGTGCTACTACAACCGCACTGGAAAGGTTTAAGTATCATATGATCACCTTTATAAACAGGCGAGTCTGAGTCTATGAGGAGGTGCAGTAAAATGTACGCAATTATTGAAACTGGTGGTAAACAAATCAAAGTAGAAGCTGGTCAAGAAATCTATGTTGAAAAATTAGGTGTAGAAGCTGACGAGGTTGTAACTTTCGATAAAGTTTTATTCGTAGGTGGCGAAAACGTTAAAGTTGGAGCTCCATTCGTAGAAGGCGCTACTGTAACAGCTAAAGTTGTGAAAGAAGGCCGTGCGAAAAAAATCGTTGTTTTCAAATTGAAAGCTAAAAAGAACTACCGTCGTAAACAAGGTCACCGTCAACCTTACACAAAATTAGTTGTTGAAGCTATCAACGCTTAATTGTGAGGTGTAGCGAATGATACAAGTTACGATTCATCACAATGAAAATAGACATGTGTCCGCATTTGAATTTTCAGGACATGCTGAATACGATGAATCTGGTAAGGATTTAGTATGCGCAGGAGCATCTACAATTGCCATAGGTACTGTGAATGCTATTTATGCACTACTACAATTACAGCCAGAAGTCGAACAAGCTGCTGAAGGTGGAGGCTATCTTAAGGTAGATTTACCATCAGATATAGAGCCTGAAATTGATGCAAAACTACAGTTAATTGTCCAAGTAATGACTGCCCAAGTGTATTCAATGGTACAAAATTACGGACAATACATCCAAATCAACTACAACCAAGTAGGAGGTGGAACACGATGAAATTATTATTAGCATTAGACCTTCAACTTTTCGCATCTAAAAAAGGGGTAGGTTCTACTAAAAACGGACGTGACTCTGAGTCTAAACGTCTTGGTGCTAAACGTGCTGATGGCCAATTCGTAACTGGTGGTTCAATTCTTTACCGTCAACGCGGTACAAAAATTTACCCAGGTACAAACGTAGGTCGTGGTGGTGACGATACACTATTTGCTAAAGTTGACGGCGTTGTTAAATTCGAACGCTTAGGTCGCGATCGCAAACAAGTATCTGTATACCCAGCATCACAAGAAGCTTAATCTTCAAAAAAGATAACATAAAGCGTAGGACTGCATTTATTGCAGTCCTTTTTTTGGCTAAATTTCAACTTCTTTTTTCAGAAGTCTACCATCTCTATAGGTGGTGAGATAAATGCGGATTTAAGCTACTTCTCAGCGGATGTCCAAACACCCGCTGAAAGAAGATAAAGTCTCCGGCGTACGCAATTATGACGAGGTATAATTGATTGAAGAATTAAGGGAAAAATACAGCAAAACTTGTTATACTAGTAAGGATAACTTTATTGGAGTGAATGGGATGAACAATCAATCACTAACCATTAGTGAAGTATTACGTTTTGCAAATCATGATTATGTGAATCAGCTTCAGCTTATTCGCATGAATTTAGATTTAGGTAGAATTGATGAATCAAAAAAACTTATTCAAAATTATTCGGAACAGTTACAAGCGCTTTCTATCCTTAATCGTCTACAATTACCGCAAACAATCGAGTGGCTGCAAACAGCAGGCTGGCGCTATCCTTCATTACCAATGAAGCTTAGCGGTGAGATAAAAAAGCCCGTCACAAATAATATTGATACGGAAATTGTAGATTACTTAAACAAAACAGTTATGCATGTTTATGATACATTAGATCCATTTACAGAGCAGAGCTTAGCGCTCGATGTACGTGTTGACGATCATACATTTGCCGTGACATTCACGCTAAATGGGCTATGGAGTGCTGATGCATTCACCGAAAAAGGTTTGAAACAATTAGACATTCAAACAAATGAACAGACGAATACGTGCTGGCAATATGTCTTGAATGCAAATAGGGAGTGAACTAAATGTTTGTCGATCACGTTAAGATTTATGTAAAAGGTGGCGATGGTGGTGACGGAATGGTTGCCTTCCGCCGAGAAAAATATGTACCGAATGGTGGTCCAGCTGGTGGCGACGGTGGACATGGTGGTAACGTAGTATTTGAAGTTGAAGAGGGTTTACGAACATTAATGGATTTCCGCTATAAACGCCACTTCAAGGCTGACCGTGGTGAGCATGGTATGAGTAAAGGAATGCATGGTAGACGTGCAGACGATTTGATCGTTAAAGTACCACCAGGCACAGTCGTATTGAACGAAGAAACAGGTGTTGTTATTGCCGATTTAGTCGAGCATGGTCAACAAGCGATTATCGCAAAAGCTGGCCGTGGTGGCCGAGGGAATTCTCGCTTTGCAACACCAGCTAATCCTGCTCCAGAACTTTCTGAAAAAGGTGAGCCAGGACAAGAATTAAATGTTATATTAGAGTTAAAAGTTTTAGCAGATGTGGGGCTAGTAGGTTTCCCAAGTGTTGGTAAATCAACGCTTTTATCTGTTGTTTCTGCTGCTAAGCCAAAAATTGGTGCATATCATTTTACAACGATTGTACCGAATTTAGGGATGATTGAAACAGATGATCATCGAAGCTTTGCGATGGCAGATTTACCTGGTCTTATTGAAGGAGCACATGAAGGGGTAGGCTTAGGTCATCAATTTTTACGACATATTGAACGTACACGCGTTATTGTTCATGTTATTGATATGTCAGGAATGGAAGGTCGCGATCCGTACGAGGATTATTTAACGATTAATGAAGAGCTAAAGCAATATAATCTTCGTTTAACAGAGCGTCCACAAATTATTGTTGCCAATAAAATGGATATGCCAGAAGCAGAAGAAAACTTAGAGGAATTCCGCAAAAAAGTGGGAGAAGATATTCAAATTTTCCCGATTTCAGCAATTTCACGTCAAGGTTTAAAAGAGTTACTATTTGCCATTGCTGATTTACTTGAAGTAACGCCTGAATTCCCTCTATATGATGATGTAGAGGAGCAATCAGAAGCAACGGTAATGTATAAACATGAAGGAAAAGGTGAAGATTTCGAAATTACTCGTGATGATGATGGTGCATTTATCATTAGTGGATACGCAATTGAACGCCTATTTAAAATGACTGACTTTAGCCGTGAAGATGGTATTCGCCGTTTTGCTCGTCAATTGCGTGCAATGGGCGTAGATGAAGCACTACGCGAACGTGGAGCACAAGATGGCGATACAGTTCGTCTGCAAGAGTTTGAATTTGAATTTGTCGATTAAGACAAGGTTTTAGGGGGAAGCGTATGAAGAATGTTGCGAATCAGCGATATTATTTAGTTCGTGAAGATGTTTTAACGGATGCTATGCAAAAAACTTTGGAGGCGAAACACCTACTTTCAAGTGGTTCGGTATCTTCCATATGGGATGCGGTAAAGCAGGTGGATTTATCGCGTAGTGCGTTTTACAAATATCGTGATGCTGTATTTCCTTTTCACTCAATTGTGCAGGAACGCATTTTAACAGTCTTTTTACAGCTTCAGGACCGTAAAGGAACACTTGCAAAGCTTTTAGAAACAGTGACAATTACGCATTGCAATGTACTGACTATCCATCAAACAATACCGATTCAAGGACGTGCCAATGTTACATTGTCATTAGATGTAACTAGTATGACATGTGAACTTGATGATTTAATACAGCAACTCAAACGTTTAGATTTTGTAGAATCAGCGGAAGTAATTAGTTCTGGTGCATTGTAATGACTAAAAGCAAGCTTGAATTTTTGACAGAATGTAAATAAGCTTAAAAGGAGCAGTCCCATGTGAAGTAATTATCGCTTTATGGGACAGCTCCTTATTCTATAAGAAAAACTATTGCAAAAAAGTTCTATGAGGCAATTGCCTGAATGTTTAGGAAGGCTTCACATTACGCCTCAGCTCATCATTTGATCTTTTGGGGATTGAAAATTCTAAATTTTTGCATTTTAGTCGTTCGTCACCAAAGATTGTGGATAACATATAGTGAAACGTAGGTGTTGAAGTGAAGACTAGGCGCCTCCTTGGGGGATTGGCGTCACCGATGAGACTCTGGAGCGAAGTGGCTCATCGGACGCCCCAAAGGAAAGCGGCTAGTCGGAACGGAAATCAACCCTACGTTTTGGTGATGTACAATTTAAAATCAAACTATAAACTACAATAGTAGTGGAGGAGGTAAATGTAATGACAGAGCAACAATGGGAAAAACGAATTGGATATTTAGGACCGGAAGCATCATTTACATACTTAGCAACGAAGGCAACCTTTCCAACTGAGTGGCTTGTCCCTTGTGCTACAATTCCAGAATGTATCGAGGCAGTAGCGAAGGGGAAGGTAGATTTAGCAGTTGTACCGTTGGAAAATGCTTTAGAAGGCTCCGTATCACTAACGCTTGATTATTTATTCCATGAGGCAACACTCTATGTTACTGGAGAACTTCAATTGAAGATACAGCAGCATTTAATGGTCAATAAAGAGCGGAAGGACAATTGGGAATCGATTAAAGGAGTTTATTCACATCCACATGCGCTAGCACAGTGTCATAAATATTTATTTTATCGATTCAGCCATGTTCCGTTACATCAAACGACATCAACAGCAGCAGCGGCAAAATATGTATCCGAAAATCCGAGCGAATGCATGGCGGCGGTTGGCAATGCAGCGGCAGCAGAAAAATATGGCTTAGAAATTGTTCAATCTAATATTCATGATTTCCATTTTAACCATACACGATTTTTCGTATTATCTAAGCAAAATATACGATTACCACAAAATTTATCGAATGGACAGGCAAAAACAACGTTCATGATTACATTGCCGACAGACCGTTCAGGGGCATTACACCAAGTACTATCAGTATTTGCATGGCGTCAGCTAAATTTAAGTAAAATCGAATCAAGACCATTAAAAACGGGCTTAGGTGATTATTTCTTTATGATTGATGTATTGGCAGATGAAAAGGAGCCTATGATGCGTGGGGCTATGGAAGAACTAGCTGCACTTGGTTGCAAGGTGAAGTCACTTGGTACATACTTTACTTATCTAACTTCAGACGAGTAATTAAAGTGGCTAGGAGGAATCATTGTGGGTGGTATTATTTTGTTTGACGGAGTATGCAATTTTTGTGACAGTAGTGTGCAATTTATTATCAAACATGATGAGGCAGCATATTTTCAATTTGCATCTATCCAGAGCGATGCTGGGCAGGCGTTACTTGTTCAATACGAAGTACCAAAAAATATAGATAGTGTCATATTAATTGAGCATGGAAAGGCCTATTTTGAATCTACAGCAGCACTTAAAATCTGTCGGAGATTAGATAGTTTTTGGCCAGCTTGTTTTGTTTTCATCCTTATCCCGTCATTTATGCGAAATAGGATGTACCGAATATTTGCAAAAAATCGGTATCGTTTTTTCGGTCGAAAAGAAAAATGCTTATTGCCAACACCTTCACAGCGAAAAAGGTTTCTCTAAATTTGAAGAGGTTGGGACATAAGTATATTTTCAATGCAAAATTACAATATTTCACATCAGAAAAGCGCAAGAAATCAACGTTTCTAAAATTGATTTCTCGCACTTTTTAAGGTTTTGACCAGTTATGTCCCAGCCTCTCTTCTTTTTTAGCATAAATAGAAAGTTGCTAGTTATTGTGAAAGCTAGCAGCTAAGTAAAGATGAATAAATTATTGATCCGCTACTAAATAGCCTTTTTTTTGTAAAGTGAGCTCTATTAAATCTATAATTTCAACTGAAGGCGCAGAAATTACATGAAGATGTGTACCCCCCGTTAGTTCGGATAAGTAACTTGCCTGTGTATCGGTAACACGTTGAATAAATTTTTTTACTTCATGACGGTTAGAGACCATAATAGATGCAGTAATTTCGCCATAAATAGGATGTTCTACAATAACATTTTTTACTGTACCACCGCAATCAACTATTGTAATAAGCTCATCTTCTGCATCCTCTGAGGTATGGAAGCAAGGGATTGTACGTTCAACAGTTTGATGTAATTGTTCCTGATGCATATAAATATATCCTTGGCTAGTTGCAATAATAGGTTCATTTCTAGCCTTTAATAATGTCATATCATTAACAATGACTTGTCTAGAAACATTTGCGAATTTAGCTAAGTCCGTCCCTGTTATAGGTGCTGTGCTTTTTTTTAGCTGTGCTAGAAGTTGCAGTCGGCGTTCTTCGCCTAACATTTTTTTCATAAGAGATCACCTCTGCCTGTAATAAAGGAAGCCGTTTTCCTTAGAACTAGTGTACCATGAAGCATTTCCAACATGCGTGAATTTTTTGTATCCAAATGAAACATTGAACATATGATACGTAGAGAGGAAGGGAGGAAAAAATTGCGTATTCATATTGTTCAAAAGGGAGATACGTTGTGGAAGATTGCGAAAGAGTATGGTGTTTCGTTTGAAGATTTAAAACGGCTCAATGCTCATCTTGCTAATCCAGATTATATTGTACCGGGCATGGAAATTATCCTACCTGAAAAAATACACAAAGAACCTCATAGAGAACAGCATCGAGAAACAGATTGGGGAATGCATAGAGAAGGACATAGGGAATCACATAAAGAAGGGTACAAGGAACATATGCACAAAGAACATATGCACAAGGAGTCACCTATAAAACATGTTAAAGAAAAAGAGGTACAGAGACCGATGCCACCACCGATTATTGTACCACCACCACCGATGCCAGAACCACAGATGATTCCTATTCCTTATCCAATGCCAATGCCGATGCCACAGCAAGCGCCTGTTGAGCTTAACTGGAGTCAACAAGTTGTCATGCCACAAGTAGAGCAAAATCAAACTGTATCACCAATTCAAATTCAACCACCACCACAGCCTGTAGCACAACCGGAACTACCGCCACCACCAGCCCCAATGCCACAACCGATTTTTATCATGCCACAAATGCCGCAAATGCCGACAGTACCACATTGTGCAAGTTGCCATCAGCCAGTACACCATCATATGTATTGGCATATGCCAATGCATATGCCGATGCCAATGCCAATGCCGATGGAAATGCCAATGCCAATGCAAATGCCAATGCAAATGCCAATGCAAATGCCAATGGAACCGCAAGTAGAAGCTTATACGATGCCAGAGCAACCAACATCATGTGAAATGCCAGGCAGTAAAGTTGCTGGGATGGAAAATTTCTTAGAATCTAGTTCATCACCATTCTTCCCTATGAAGCCTGAATTTGAGCAAATGCCGGAGATGGGAGTGGGGCATTCCTGTGGTTGTAATTCACAACCAATGATGATGCCAAATTGGAAAATGGACTCATGTAATTGTCAACCGCCATGTCCACCACCGTGCCCACCACCATGTCCAATGCCATGTCAATCATCATGTCCACCACCGTGCCCAATGCCGTATTCGTCAACAGGTCCATGGATGTCACCGCACTTTTTCCCAGGCGGGATGACGCCTTATCGATGGTGAAAAAGCGTATATCGTTGAAGAAGTAAAGTCGAATATTTGGAAGTATAAATGTCAATCAAATAATTATTTTGTGAAACGTGCAAAGCAGTTAGAAATAGCAGAAAAGGTAAGGGTTATACATCGACAGCTTGGACATCTTGAACCCTCGCTGATTTTACCTTTAATGAAAAGTGATGATGAGTATTTAATCGTGCAAGCTTGGCAAGAAGGAAGTCATAGTGCGAATTTTGCACATAAAAAAGATCGGAAGGAATCACTTAAGTTATTAAATACTTTACATGATACACATAAGAAAATTGCTTGGCAGCGAGTGCCGGGCTTGCACACCTATTCACAGCTTTTAAAATGGCAAATGCGTCATATGCGTTTTAAGAGCAGACGGGATGAATTTCGTGCATTTTTAACGAAAGAAGAAATCAATCATATTTTACAATATAGTGAGAAGTCGTTACAGTTAATTGCTCTGGAGGACGTACCCGAAAAAGAAATAACGCTTTTACATGGAGATGTCGTACATCATAATTTTTTATGGTGCTCAGATGGAGAATTGCGTTTAATTGATTTTGATTTGTCTCATCTTGGAGAAGCGGATGATGAATATATTTTATGGTTGCATCGTGTACTGCCAGCTGTAGATTATGACATTGGTAAAATATTTGCAGAGCTACCAGAGTTGGAACGCTTAGATAAAAGAAAGCTACATCGTTTAAAATATCCAAATGAGCTATTACGTGAATGGCTTTTTGCAGTTGATTTACCATTAGATCAACAGCTTGTGTTTTTAGATTATTTAGTGCCGTTTACAAAACGAGCCCTCACATATTGGCCGAAACTGTGGTACGATATTGATAGAATGATGAAGAAATGACCGTCTATTGGCGGTCATTTTTGTGTGTGAACGACTACTTGTGCTTTTCTAAATGTTAAGTAAGTTAAAGCCTATGCCGAGGCATAATTGATTTGTGGATAACCTAGAGCATAGTTTTCGTCTAGGCTAAAGCGCTACATCCTCGAGGTCGCTTCGATCCCTCGGGCAAAAGTGGTGGATCGCTTACTTTTGCTTCGGGCTCTTCAGCGCATTTGTTATAGTCGAGCATTCGTTCGCAATATGCTATAATCGAAGACGATGATTGTGAGGGATTATAGAATGTATGATTATTTAAAAGGACAAATAAAGCGTATCACTCCTGAGTATATCGTCCTTGAACAGCAAGGGATTGGCTGGCAGTTGAATACACCTAATCCATTTGCGTTCAGGACATCTGCACTTGAACAACAAATTTTTGTACACTTGCATGTACGTGAGGATGCACAAATGTTATATGGCTTTCCAAATTTAGACCAACGTGAGCTGTTTCGTAAACTTATTCTAGTGTCAGGAATTGGACCAAAGGGTGCTCTTGCTATTTTAGCTACTGGGAACCCACAACAGGTGATAAGTGCTATTGAACGAGAGGATGAATCGTTTTTAGTAAAATTCCCGGGTGTGGGCAAGAAAACGGCACGTCAAATGATTCTAGATTTAAAAGGTAAACTTGGCGGATTAATGGAGACTATTGAGCTACCTAGTTCAGAGGATGAGCTTCCATTATTTGGTGTGAATCCATTTAAACATGAGCTTGAAGAAGCTATTCTTGCCTTAATGGCACTTGGTTATTCTGAAAAAGAACTTGAAAAAATACGTCCACAGCTTGAAGAAAATGACAAGCTTGAAACAACAGATGCATTTATGAAACAAGCATTACAATTACTATTAAAGTTAAAATAGTGAAAGGGGGGAAAGTACATGTCTGAACGTATGATAGCTAGTGAGGCAGGTAGCTATGATGAACAGTTTGAATTATCTTTACGTCCACAAAGACTAGCTCAATACATTGGCCAGCATAAGGTAAAGGAGAATTTACAAATTTTCATTGAAGCGGCAAAGCTTCGTCAGGAAAGTTTAGATCATGTGCTGTTATATGGACCACCTGGACTTGGTAAAACTACATTAGCTGCTGTCATTGCCAATGAAATGAATGTTAATGTGCGGATGACTAGCGGCCCTGCAATCGAACGTCCTGGCGATTTAGCAGCTATTTTAAGCTCACTAGAGCCAGGAGATGTGCTCTTTATCGATGAAATACATCGCCTGCCTCGTGCAATAGAAGAGGTGCTTTATCCAGCAATGGAGGATTTTTGTTTAGACATTGTTGTTGGTAAAGGCCCTGAAGCGCGTTCTGTACGACTTGATTTACCGCCATTTACACTCGTTGGTGCAACAACAAGGGCTGGTGCATTATCAGCACCTTTAAGAGATCGCTTTGGCGTATTATTAAGATTGGAGTATTATGATACTACTTCACTTGCAGAAATTGTCGTGCGTAGTGCTCACTTATTTAATGTTGATATCGAGCAAGTAGCAGCACTTGAAATGGCGAGACGCTCGCGTGGGACACCCCGTATTGCCAATCGCCTGCTTAAACGAGTGAGAGATTATGCACAGGTGCTTGGAGATGGTATGATAACAGAGGGACTTGCTAAGCAAGCGCTCGAGCTATTGCAAGTCGATCCTAGAGGGCTTGACCATATTGACCATAAACTTGTGACCAATATGATTGAGCGCTTCCGTGGAGGCCCTGTAGGCTTAGATACGTTGGCAGCATCTATTGGTGAAGAACGTGTAACGATAGAGGATGTGTATGAGCCGTATTTGATGCAAATCGGCTTTATACAACGGACACCACGTGGACGTGTGGCATCACATTTAGCCTACGAACATTTTGGATATGAATATCCCCAACAAACCTAGAAGAAGGAAGTATTTTCATGCGTGTAGAAGATTTTGATTTTGAATTGCCAGAGGAGCTCATTGCACAAACACCACTTGTGGATCGTACAGCTAGTCGACTAATGGTCGTGACGCCAGGCTCACAAAATGTTGAGCATCATCATTTTGCTCATATTTTAGATGAGCTACATGCAGGGGACTGTCTTGTATTAAATGATACAAGGGTCTTACCAGCGCGATTAATGGGCATTAAAGAGGAAACCGGTGCTCATATAGAAGTACTGCTATTAAAGCAAATGGCAGGTACGGATGAATGGGAAACACTTGTTAAACCAGCTAAGCGTGTAAAAGTTGGCACAGTTGTAACATTTGGAGATGGCTTACTGACAGCTACTTGTACAGGAGAGCTTGATCATGGTGGACGTACATTTGAGTTTAAATATAATGGGATTTTTTATGAAATTTTAGAGCAACTTGGTGAGATGCCATTACCTCCATATATTCGTGAAAAATTAGAGGACAAGGATCGTTACCAAACCGTTTATGCAAAAGAACGCGGCTCAGCAGCAGCACCAACTGCTGGTCTTCATTTTACAGAAGAATTGCTAGAGCAAGTTAAAGCAAAAGGGGTCGAAGTTGTATTTATCACTTTACATGTAGGGCTTGGAACTTTCCGTCCTGTAAGTGTAGATTCAATTGAAAATCACGAAATGCATGCCGAATTTTATAGTGTAACGGAAGAAACTGCATCTATCATTAACCGTGTAAAAAGTAATGGTGGAAAAGTAATTGCAGTTGGTACAACCTCTACCCGCACATTAGAAACGATCGGCTCTAAATATGAAGGCGAAGTGCGAGCAGAACAAGGTTGGACGTCTATTTTCATTTACCCAGGATATGAATTTACGGTTGTGGATGGTTTAATCACAAACTTCCATTTACCAAAATCAACTCTTGTAATGCTTGTGAGTACACTTGCGACAAGAGCAACAATTTTAAATGCATATCAAAAAGCTGTAGAAGAAAAATATCGCTTCTTTAGTTTTGGTGATGCTATGTTTATTCGTCCAAAAGGATAAACTAAGAAAAAAATCGGAGTACTGTTTTTACTTTAGATAAGAGAGGAATATTTATTTTATGACACAACCAGCAATTCGTTATGAGCTACTTCATACTTGTAAGCAAACAGGAGCACGCCTTGGCATCGTGCATACGCCGCATGGCTCTTTTGAAACGCCAGCATTTATGCCTGTTGGTACACAAGCAACTGTTAAAACAATGTCCCCTGAGGAATTAAAAGAAATGAATGCAGGGATAATTCTGTCAAATACGTATCATTTATGGCTTCGACCAGGAAATGATATTGTAAAGGAAGCAGGGGGCTTGCATAAATTTATGAACTGGGATCGCCCGATTTTAACTGATTCAGGTGGTTTCCAAGTATTCTCCCTCAGTCAATTCCGTAAAATTGAAGAAGAAGGAGTTCACTTCCGCAATCACTTGAATGGAGATAAATTGTTTTTAAGTCCAGAAAAGGCGATGGAAATTCAAAATGATTTAGGTTCGGATATTATGATGGCATTTGATGAATGTCCACCATACCCTGCAACATATGACTATATGCTGCAATCAGTAGACCGCACAACGCGTTGGGCTAAACGTTGTAAAGAAGCTCATAAACGTACAGAAGAACAAGGTCTATTCGGTATCATTCAAGGGGGCGAATATGAGGATTTACGCCGTCGTTCTGCAGAAGCATTAGTAGAGCTAGATTTCCCAGGTTATGCAATTGGAGGGCTTTCTGTTGGGGAACCTAAGGACGTCATGAACCGAGTATTAGAGTTTACAACACCTTTAATGCCAACTAATAAACCACGTTATTTAATGGGTGTAGGGTCGCCTGACTCATTAATTGATGGTGCTATTCGAGGTATTGATATGTTTGACTGTGTATTACCGACACGTATTGCCCGTAATGGTACATTAATGACATCTGAAGGCCGTTTAGTTGTTAAAAATGCAAAATATGCACGTGATTTTGGACCAATTGATCCGAACTGTGATTGCTATACATGTAAAAACTATTCACGCGCGTATATTCGTCATCTAATTCGTACGGAAGAAACGTTCGGTATCCGTTTAACGACTTACCATAACTTACATTTCTTATTGAAGCTAATGGAGCAAGTACGTGAGGCAATTCGTGAAGATCGTCTTGGCGATTTCCGAGAAGAATTTTTCGAGAAATATGGCTTTAATGGACCAAATGCAAAGAACTTCTAATATTTAGTTAAAAAATCATGTAAATTTATGTGGGTTGTGGATATTACTAGCAAAATAATGTCTATTATAGAAAAAATATTAGTAATATAGATAAATTTTGGGCTTGTCCATCGCTTTTTTATGGTGGAATAGTCTATACTAAAAAAGTGAGAATTGGAAAGGGGGCAAAAATTATGGGACAATATACTAGCTTAATCATGATGTTAATCATGTTCGTTGCAATGTGGTTTATTTTAATCCGCCCTGCTAAAAAGAGACAGCAGGAAACACAAAATATGCAGAGTAGTTTGCAACGTGGAGATAAAGTTATTACAATCGGTGGCTTACACGGCGAGGTTGACGCAATTGAGGACACAGCTGTGACATTAAAAATCGCAGACAATGTACGCGTGAAATTTGATCGTCAAGCAATCGGTCGTGTTGTAAATAACTAATATTTGTAGGCGTTGTCCATCATATATGGTGGACAACGCCTTACTCATTATATTTAGCTTTGTCAAAATGTAAGAATTCATTTTTGACAAGGCTTTTTTGTATAAAAAGTAACTTACACGGTCACTTTGATTATATGGGGGTGACTGCATGGAAGAATATTTTATGATTATTTTTAGAACATGCTTTTTATATGTGTTTATCCTAATAATTTTTCGTTTAATGGGTAAACGTGAAGTCGGCGAATTATCTGTAATAGATTTAGTCGTGTCCATTTTAATGGCTGAGGTTGCAGCCTTTGCGCTTGATGACTTTGAAAGTCCTTTATTTAATGTGATTTTACCAATCATCGTGTTGTTTTTCATTCAAATAGGGAGTGCATATATTTCACTTAAAAGTAAAAAATTCCGTGACCTAGTTGATGGTGATCCAGTATTACTTATAAGAGATGGTGTCATTTTAGAAAGTGAAATGCGCAAGCAACGCTATAATTTAGATGATCTATGTCAACAATTACGCGAAAATGGTACTGCTTCCGTCACAGATATTGCTTATGCCTACTTAGAGCCATCAGGCAATCTTTCTGTTTATAAAAAAGATGAAAAGGCATTTGTTTACCCACTTATTATCGATGGCGATATTCAGGATAGGCACTTAAAGATATTGCATAAAGATGCTGATTGGTTAATGGCAGAGCTGGCTAAAAATAATATTCAGGATAGTAACACCGTCTTTTTTTGTATTTGGGAAGTCGATCGGATGCATATCCAGCTGAAAGAAACTTAAACTTTTTTTGCTAACTTACGAAGGTAGCGCAAATCTGTTATGCGTAACTGATTGGAAAGTAGTAAGAAAGTAAATAGTAAAAACAAGGTTACACAGCTGCTTAAAATGAATGGCAGTGGCATTATTTGCATCAGGAAATACTGAGTAACACAAACAGCAATAAAGCAGCTATACGGGACAACAAACATTCTAAAGCCGGCACGTAAATTTTTACGCTGTCTTACTGTTGCGATATGCAGAAACGAAGTTAGTAAAACGCCAAAGCCAATTGCTACAACAGCACCTTTTTCCTGTATACCAGGCTGAGAAGCAAGCACGAACATGACAAATAGTTTACCAAGTCCACCGTAAATCGAATTCATCATTGCAGCACGGGCTTCACCAATTGCTTGTAATATCGAATGCAATGGACTTTGAATATAATAAAAATAAAAAATAGGGGCTAATATTTTCACATAACCACGATTTTCTTGTAAGTGAAAGAGTTTCACTGCTAATTCGTCACCATGAACGAAAAAGTACGTAGCGGCAACACAGCCCACCAAGGAAGATAGTCGCAATGATACAGAAATACGTTCCTGTAGGAGTGGTATATGCTGACGTGCTACAGCGTCGCTAACAGCCGGTATAAGGACAATCGAAAGCGCCGCAGACACAAAAGCCGGGAATAATAATAGAGGGACTAATACACCCGAAATAATCCCATATAAAATTGTTGCTGCTGAAGCTGTCAATCCAGCCATAGTTAAAGCCTTTAGAAAAATGATTGGCTCTAAAAACCATGTAAAGGATCCGAACAGTTTACTTCCTGCAGAAGGAAGGGCAATGCGTAACATCGGCGAGGAAGGATAAGCCTCGATTTTGTTTTTTCGTGTCAATAACTTTTTCTTTGAGACAATATAATGCATCCACAAATACAAGAAAGCAACAACTTCAGCAAGAAGTGTAATGCCCATGGCAAAGGCTGCTGTAACGGCAGCATTATTATAGCCAGCCACAAGTGGAAGCGTAAATGTGATGAAGCTAATGCGGATAATTTGTTCAATCATTTGAGCCCAAGCCGTTGGTGTAATCTTCGTAATGCCCTGTAAATAAGCACGTAATAACCCAGAGCCGACTGACACTGGCACAGCAAAAAGTGCAATCCATAGCGTGAATGTTGTTTGTTCATTATGTAAAAGCGTTGACGAGATATATGGTATTGTAAGTGCAACAATCGGCATAAAGATGATCATTCCAATAAATGACCAAAAAATAGCCGTACGCATAACACCAAAGATGCTTTCACGTTTGTTTTTTGCTAGTAATTCTGCTACAATTTTTGCCACGGCGATAGGTAGTCCAAGTTGAATGAGTGAGATGAAGAAAATGAACGCTGGATAGACGGTCATATAAATGCCGACTGCCTCTTCACCAGCGATACGCATAAATTGCATTCTATAAAAGAAGCCAAAGAGTTTCGATAAAAAAATCACGAACATTAAAAATAGTGTACCTCGTACAAAAGAACTCATGCCATCCGTCCCTTCTCAAGCCACAAAAATTCATTTACACTATTTGTATGCAAACATGTCTTACGATACAACTTTGATTGGAGATGATTCAAAATGAGTATCCAACATGAGCAACTATTTGAAAAAATTCGTCCTGCAATTGATAGTAAGATAGAAGAGTGTAAACATTATCAATACGATGCGATTACAGCAGAAGAACTATGGCGCTATTGTGTGGAGAAAAAATGGCGCAAAAAAAATATTGAACAATTACGTTTACATGAAATTATCGCCACTATTTTTGCGATATCACCGTCCGATATCGTATCATTTAATCAAGTAGAATTTTTACAAAGCAATGATTGGTTTACAGACTTGAATACAGAAGAGTTAAAAATGCTACTTGGTCCGGTAAAAATTTAAGAAGACTGTGTGAAATTTGTCAAATAATAAAAGAATACTAAAAGTGTTGAATTGACAGCAAGCGCAACGTGTTTCATAATGAGTGTGTTGCGCTTTTTTTATTTGTAAAAAATATTTTTACTGAAAACCCTCCTTTTTCTTCTTATCTGAAGTTGGAGGCTTAACACCTATATACATAGGGATAAATTTGCGCGTTATGAACGATTGAAATAAGTAGAGCAACCTTTTTGAAGCACAGGCAACATTATTCTAAGGAAAAGGAGGAATAACGTTTCAAAAGGAATTGCTATTATACTTGTTTGTAGTGTAAGGAATGGCCTTACACCTATTCGAGGAGGATTTATAAATGAAACTAAAAAGTCGTATAGTGGCATTCGTACTGCTTTTGGTGATCTTTACAGCAACCATTGGTACGACTGTAGGCGGCGTCTTAAAGGACATTAAGCTTGGTCTTGACTTACAGGGCGGGTTTGAGGTTCTTTATGAGGTTACAGAATTAAAAGAAGGACAAAAAATTACACAGGATGTTATGGCAGCAACTGCAACTGCACTCGGTGAACGTGTAAATGCGATCGGGGTAAGTGAACCGAGCATTGTGGTTGAAGACAACAACCGTATTCGTGTGCAATTAGCTGGTGTTGAAGATCAAGAATCCGCACGTAAACTATTGTCTACTTCTGCGAATTTAACAATTCGTGATGTCAATGACAATGTATTGCTAGATGGTAATGACTTAAAGCCAGGTGGCGCCAAAGATTCCTTTGATCAGCAAAATCGTCCAATTGTATCGCTAACGTTAAAGGATGCGAAAAAATTTGCCGATGTTACAAGTGAAATTGCGGCGAAACCACCAGGTGAAAACTTACTCGTTATATGGTTAGACTTTGAAGAGGGTGTTGATTCATATAAAGCTGAATCACAAAAAGCGAAGCCTCGTTATGCATCTGCTGCACAAGTTACCCAAACATTAAATACAACAGATGTCATGATTAGCGGTAACTTCTCAGTTGAAGAAACAAAAAATTTATCAGGAATTTTAAATGCTGGAGCACTTCCTGTAAAGCTTACAGAAATTTATTCTACTTCAGTTGGTGCACAATTCGGTGATGAAGCATTGAAGAGTACAGTCTTCGCAGGTATTGTTGGCGTAATAATTATCTTCTTCTTTATGCTATTCTATTACCGTTTACCTGGCTTTATTTCCATCATTACACTTACTATTTTCACTTTCCTAGTATTAGTTGTGTTCGGCTGGATTAATGCAGTGTTAACACTTCCAGGGATTGCAGCTATCGTGCTTGGTATAGGGATGGCGGTAGATGCGAATATTCTAGCCGCAGAACGTATTCGTGAAGAACTACGTGTCGGTTATTCGGTTAAACAAGCATTCCAGATTGGTTCAAAGCAGTCTCTATCAGCGATTATCGATGCACAGCTAACTACATTATTAGCAGCGGCTGTACTATTCCAATTCGGGACAAGTTCAGTTAAAGGGTTTGCAACAACTTTAATTATCAGTATTTTACTAAGCTTCCTAACAGCTGTTTGGGGTTCTCGTGTACTATTAGGTTTACTTGTCAACAGCGGGTATTTCAATAATCCAGCATGGTTTGGTATTGCAAAATCTAAACAGCATAGCTTAGATGAAAATATCGGTACATTAGATTTATCAACGAAATTCGATCGTTTTGATTTTGTGCACAACCGTAAGAAATTCTATACATTCTCATTAGCTATTTTAGTGGCTGGTTTAGTGGTCATTGGTATTTTCCGCTTAAACCTTGGTATTGATTTCTCAAGTGGTACTCGTGTTCAAATTGAAGCAGACCATACGTTGACTAAAGAAGAAGTATCTAAATATATAAATAGTATCGGCTTCCCATCTGAAGATATCGTTCTTACAGGTGAGAAGAGTAACGCTGCGGTTATCCGTTATAAAGATGACCTATCACAAGCTGAAATTTTAAAATACAAAAAAGAAGCAGGCGAGAAATTTGGTACTGAACCCGGGGTAAGTACTGTATCACCAACTGTCGGTAAAGAGCTTGTGAAAAATGCGATAAAAGGATTATCTATTGCGGCTATCGGTATCATTATTTACGTAGCGGTTCGTTTCGAGTGGCGCATGGGTGTTGGGGCAATTGCCTCGTTAGTTCATGACGTATTCTTGATTGTTGCTGTATTTAGTTTTATGCGCTTAGAAGTCGATATTACGTTCATTGCTGCAGTATTGACGATTGTCGGTTACTCTATTAATGATACGATTGTTACATTTGACCGAATGCGTGAGAACTTAAATCGATATGATACAATTAAGGACCGTGAAGTATTGGCGGATATTGTTAACAAATCACTTCGTCAAACGATGGGTCGATCTGTTAACACAGTGTTAACGGTTATTATCGTTACAGTGGCACTTCTTATTTTAGGTGCACCATCGATTCAAAACTTCTCAATTGCTTTATTAATCGGTTTAATAACAGGTATGTATTCATCAATCTGTATTGCTGCACAAATCTGGTATTCATTAAAAGTTCGTGAAATGAAAAAATCAGATGGTCAGATTCACAAAAAAGAGAAAAAACAATGGGGAACTGATGAGCCTACTGTTTAACATCAGCTTTTAATACGAAACAGGGAAAGAATAAATTTCTTTCCCTGTTTTTTTATGTGGAAAATTAAAGTGACGGATAAAAGAGTAAGAGCGATGGATAGAAGAGCCGAAGTGACGGATAGAAAAGCTAAAGCGACGGAAAGAAGAGCCGAAGTAATGGATAAAAGTCAAAGTGACGGATAGAAGAGCCGAAGTGACGGATAGAAAAGCTAAAGCGACGGATAGAAGAGCCGAAGTGATGGATAAAAGTCAAAGTGACGGATAGAAAAGCTAAAGCGACGGATAGAAGAGCCGAAGTGATGGATAAAAGTCAAAGTGACGGATAAAAGAGTGAGAGCGACGGATAGGAAAGGCGAAGTGACGGATAAAAGAGTAAGAGCGATGGATAGGAAAGCAAGAGCGACGGATAAAAGTCAAAGTGACGGATAGAAGAGTAAGAGCGACAGATAGAAGAGCCGAAGTGACGGATCGAAGAGCAAGAGCGACGGATAAAAGAGCCGAAGCGACGGATAGAAGAGTCAAAGTGACGGATAAAAGAGCAAGAGTGACGGATAGAAAAGGCAAAGTGACGGATAGAAGAGCCCGAAGCGACGGATAGAAGAGTCAAAGTGACGGATAAAAGAGCAAGAGCGACGGATAAAAGCCAAAGTGACGGATAGAAGAGTAAGAGCGCCGGATAGGAAAGGCGAAGTGACGGATAAAAGCCAAAGTGACGGATAAAAGAGCCAAAGCGACGGATAGAAGAGTCGAAGCGACGGATAGAAGAGCCGAAGTGACGGATAGAAGAGCCAAAGTGACGGATAGAAGAGTCGAAGCGATGGATAGAAAAGCCGAAGTGACGGATAGAAGAGCCGAAGTGACGGATAGAAGAGTCGAAGCGATGGATAGAAAAGCCGAAGTGACGGATAAAAGCCAAAGTGACGGATAGAAGAGTAAGAGCGCCGGATAGGAAAGGCGAAGTGACGGATAGAAGAGCAAGAGCGACGGATAAAAGCCAAAGTGACGACGGATAGAAGAGCCGAAGTGACGGATAGAAGAGCCGAAGTGACGGATAGAAGAGCCAAAGCGACGGATAGAAGAGTCGAAGCGACGGATAAAAGTCAAAGTGACGGATAGAAGAGCCAAAGCGACGGATAAAAGTCAAAGTGACGGATAGAAGAGTCGAAGTGACGGATAAAAGCCAAAGTGACGGATAAAAGAGTAAGAGCGACGGATAAAAGCCAAAGCGACGGATAGAAAAGCCAAAGCGATGGATAGAAAAGACAAAGTGACGGATAAAAGAGTAAGAGCGACGGATAAAAGAGCCAAAGCGACGGATAGAAGAGTCGAAGCGACGGATAAAAGTCAAAGTGACGGATAGAAGAGCCGAAGTGACGGATAGAAAAGCTAAAGCGACGGATAGAAGAGCCGAAGTGATGGATAAAAGTCAAAGTGACGGATAAAAGAGTGAGAGCGACGGATAGGAAAGGCGAAGTGACGGATAAAAGAGTAAGAGCGATGGATAGGAAAGCAAGAGCGACGGATAAAAGTCAAAGTGACGGATAGAAGAGTAAGAGCGACAGATAGAAGAGCCGAAGTGACGGATAGAAGAGCAAGAGCGACGGATAAAAGAGCCGAAGCGACGGATAGAAGTCAAAGTGACGGATAAAAGAGCCAAAGCGACGGATAGAAGAGTCGAAGCGACGGATAA
>NZ_JARVRU010000203.1:0-35215 GCF_030209535.1 Lysinibacillus sp. fls2-241-R2A-57 | reverse complement strand
TACAAAGCGCCCAGTCGGAACGGAAATCAACCACACGTTTTGGTGAAGAGCCTATGTTTTTTACTGTCTACAAAAAATATGGCATACTAATAATGAAAAGAACGTATTGACTAGGAGGTTTATTTCCTTTGGGTTTATTAACAAAAGCTGCTTTAATTTGTGGAAGTGGCTCTATGATTATTCTCGTATCCATTCTTATTAATTTACCATTTGTTGTACAAATATTTTTACTCATCACTGGACTAGCCATTAGTGTATATGGTGTGTTTCTACTTATCAAAATGGTTGCTAACCCAGTCGAAAAGTCTTCAGAAGCACCTACTGAACAAGCACCCGCACCAGCTCCTAAGAAGAAAAAAAGACCAACATCCACGTTATAGGAAAAATCGTATATCCTTACATATTATTTAACTAAGCAATTATGCCCCGGCATAATTGCATCCAGAAGAAGATAAAAAAAGGGATTAGCTTTAGTAAAAAGCTAATCCCAACTCTATTTCATACACTTTTTCTACGATTAAAACAGTCAGCAAACTACCCTCTTCTTGCGCCACGACCACCGCGTTTTGACTCTGTAGCACGTTTAAGTGTTGCTAGACGTTCATCACTATCTTTTAAGAAACGCGCCATTTTTTGCTCAAAATTCTCTTTTGGCTGATGACGTTCGTTGCGATCATTAGAACGATTTTCTCGACGTGGACGTGCTGGACGCTCTGGTCTCTCAGCTTGAGGCTTTGCTTTACGGATTGAAAGACCAATCTTTCCGTCCGCTTCAACATTCATCACTTTTACTTCAACTTCATCTCCAACTTTTAGATGCTCATTGATATCTTTTACATAATTGTCAGCAACTTCACTGATGTGTACTAAGCCTGTTTTGCCATCTGGCAGCTCAACGAATGCTCCAAAATTTGTGATTCCTGTTACTTTACCTTGTACCTTGCTGCCTACTTCAATTGACATAAAAAAAATGCTCCTCCTTAAAAATTAAGCGACTCTTTTGAGTCATGTAATCAATTTAATCAAACTTTTTACTGCAATAAGTTTCTCTTTTCATTATATATAACAAAAAAAGAGTGTCAACAATACATAGCTTTTCAGTCGCCTTTTTTATCTTTCTTTTCTGGTATGACGTCTTTTTTATCCTTTTTTTCTGGTATATCGCCTTTTTTTTCTTTCTCTTCCGGTATAATGAAAATAACTTCACCTTTTTCGGATAGGAAATACTCTTTGCGTAATAGCTTCGCGATATATTCATCATCTTCTAATTGTTTAATTTTAAGATTTAATGAATCTCGTTCTTCCTTCACTTCAGTTAGATGCTGATTCACTTCGTCTTTCTTCTTCTCTTTTACAGCTAATGTTTTATTTTGTTGAAAAAGTATATTTATGAGAAAGGCGATAATAACGACTGGCACAATCGCAAAAAAGACAATACGCCGTATTTTTCTTTTCCGTGATTGTTTTTTACGATTTATAGCTCTATCCGTGTTACGGACATAGTCATTATCAAGTTTAGTAAAGTTTTGTTGGCCATCATTTGATGAATGACGTCTAGACATGCCCGCACCTCCGAAAATTATTGTTGTCTTTTATTATACTTGATATATCGGAATTTTTTTAAAAAAGTGTTGGACAAATACGAATAAATTTTGACAAAAGGTCTTAAAATAAAAGCTCCAATGTTTATTAGTATCTGTAAAATTTGTCGAATGATAGCAATTATTAATTGTACGACGAACCAGAAGGGTCTCCATGTTATATTCACAAAAATCTTTGCGATGAAACGTAAAAATGTTTGAAAAAACGTTTGATACAAAAAAATTCCGGCTATTTGCGCTAGCGGGTCATAAGCCCGCCAAGCGCCATCTTTCAGCCAAAATAATAAATAGTATGTCAGTCCTCCAAGTAGAATCCAAGTGAGTAATTCTAATACCATCATCCACCTTCGAAGGCTTGACCTTTTTGGAGTCGAAAAAACAATAAGCCTTACACTATCAATAATGAACCCAACTGCTATACCGCTCAAAACCATGACTAATAGCTGAACAAATTGTTCACTAACAATCATCCAAACAACTTATGAAGGAAACCTTTCGAGAAGCCACTTTCCTCCTCGTCATACTGTAAGGTTTTTACAGTTCCTTCAAGTGTCAATAACCCTTTATCAACATCTAAATGAACGATATGCAGTTCCTCTCCACGGATTAACAAATGCCCTTGGGACGTCTTGATAAAAAACTCTTCCTGATCAAAGCGTTCAATTGATTTTACAGAAGTCATGTCCATTCTTTTACGATTACGAATCGTTAAAATATGTTCTCCAGATGGAATTGTGTAACGGTTACTTTCTTGATGTAGCGTCATTTTTTTCCTCCTTTAGTCGTCCTAGCTTCTGTTCACTTTATGCGGACAACCTTAAAAGCATGACAACTTTATTAAAGTTGTTAAACTTTCATCAGCATTATTGTGACAATAATCAGTGACAACTTTTGAGAACTTCAGAGGAGAACAGGACTACATGTAAGTCACTATTAATTAGTCTTCATCATCAATATATTCAGGTTCAATTTTTTCCAAACGCTCTTCTTTCAAAATAGTAAACATTTTTGCTGCATCTTCTTTTTTCACAGTATCACGTAATTCCTCTACACGCGCTGTTACAATTTTTTGTCCAAAACGAATGGCTAGCTCGTCACCTGCTTTTACAGCACTACTAGCTTTTGCTACCTTACCGTTTATCGTAATACGACCTTGATCTGCCACTTCTTTTGCTAATGTACGACGCTTAATTAAACGTGATACTTTTAAAAATTTATCTAATCGCATATTTTTACTCCTTTTCTAGCTGTTTTGCTTCATTCCAGAAAGCATCTAACTGTTCTAATGTATAATCCGAAAACGGCTTCCCACTTTCCTTTACCTTTGCTTCCACATAACCGAAGCGTCTCGAAAACTTCTCATTGGCATGTATCATAGCCTCTTCTGGAGATAGCTTGTAGAAACGTGCTAAATTCACAAGTGTGAATAGCACATCTCCAAATTCATCAAGACGTGACGCATTTGTACCTTTCGTCACCTCATGGCGAAATTCCTGCCATTCCTCCGTAAACTTGTCCCATGCACCATCTACATCTGGCCAGTCAAACCCTACCTTTGCAGCTCTTTTTTGATAATTATACGCTGTTTGTAAAGCTGAGGACGCCCGGTATTCTTCTTCCAATAGCGGCTTATCACTTTTACCCTTTTCTTCTGCTTTTATAGCTTCCCAATTAGCTACAACGTCATCTGCATCTTCTACCGATACATCCCCAAACACATGCGGATGTCGACGAATCATTTTTTCACTAATTGAAGCTAAAACATCTTCTAATGTAAAGTAACCTTGATCTTCTCCGATTTGTGCATGAAGGAATATTTGTAATAACACATCCCCAAGCTCCTCGATCATCGCAAAGTCATCCTCTGCATCTACAGCTGCCAAATATTCATGAGCCTCTTCTAATAAATATTTTTTCAATGATTCATGCGTTTGCTTTTGATCCCATGGACAGCCATTTGGACCTCGTAAAGTAGCAATAATTTGACGGAAAGTTGTCCAGTCCCTTAATGCCTCCTCTTGTGATTTAACAGGTGGCACATATACAGTTGTTAAATTGTTCACCTCAACACTTTGGTCGAGTTCATAAAGTGGTACTGTTATTAACTTTTCCTGTGACGAGCCCGCTGCTGTAACAACTGTAACAGGGTATTCGTCATCGTATTTCTCCATTAACGTTAGCTTTACTTCTGACGCACTGAATGTATCATATACTTGGGCTATTAAAATATGTTGATGCATGTTAATGTCATGCATAGAAAAGCTAGTGCCATCTAGCAATTGAAAGCCCTCAATTGGGTCGATTTTCAACGCGCCAAATATTGGATCTAAGAAGCTTTGCCCACCTTCAATGATTAAATTTACTTTTCCCTCATCCGCCGCTGCAATAAGCAATTGTACAGTCTGCTCCGCAACAAGTGGATGTCCTGGTACAGCGTACATCACATCTTCAATCGCTGCAGTAGCTACAAGCTTTTCTGCAATTTCCTCATATACAGGCTGGAATGAACTATGTTTTTCATAGACTGCATCGAAGCTCTCAAATTGTAAGCCTTCTGCTGATAATTCCTCTAATACTGGATGATCCACTGTACGAACATATAATTTTCTAGCCGTTTTTAATTTTTTATAGACACCCATTTGCAGTTGATCAAAATCACCCGCACCTAAGCCAATAACTGTTAAATTATTCAATCCATCCACCTACTTCTTCCGATTTAACCATAATTGATAAACAGCCATTTTTCGACCAAATGGCAGTAAATACCACTCTTTTTCAGCTAGCACACGTAACTTAACAATGACTGTAATCATTACAAATGCACCTAAACATACCGCTGTCAAACCTGCTACCACCGCGACATAGCGAGGCGATAAAAATTGGTTTAACAACACTGGTACAAATTGTAACCAAACTAATACTACAGCTGCCATACTGAGTGATGCAATCCCTACTTTTTTATAAAAATCTGCTGGCGCTAATTGAATGGCCGTGATTTTCTTTAAATAGAAAACAAGCATAAGTGCAGTAAACAATAGACCCACATTGTTAGCAATGGCCGCACCTAATACACCAAACAAATTAATTGTCAGCACATTCAATATTATTTTTAAAATAAAACCTACAATCAAAAATAAAGCTGGCTTTTTTAATTTTCCATAGCCTTGCAGAATAGCTGTAAATGTCAAAATAATCGACAAAGGCACAATTTGTAACACATATATCATAAGTACTTCCGACAGTGTATCTGTTTTAAAGAGCATTGCATTAATATAAGGCATAACGAGTATTAAACCTAGAGATGCTGCCCACCCAAATAATATAGACGCTCTATAGGTTAGCTGTATAAACGGAATTGCACTACGACCTTCCTGTTTTTTGGACATATGTGCGACAAGAGGCACAATAGCAAGTGAAAGAGCAGAAGCAATAACAACTCCAAGTTGCACTAATGGCTGTCCGCGGTCATAAACGCCTTTTGTTTCCTTAGCTAGCGTCTGATCCATACCACCTTCGATTAATAGTGAATAAATAGTAAAAGAATCAACTAGCTGATAGCCTAGTAACAATAAACCGCTCATGCTTACGCTTAAGCTTAGCAATGTTACCTCTTTAATAACGGAAAAACTTTCGATACGTTGCTGTAGTTTTTTGTCCTTAAATAGACCAAAACGTTTTTTAAAGATAAACGCAAGTAATAAAAAGCCTACAATTTCACCAATTACTGTACCTATAATGGCCATTTGTCCCGCACTATATAGTGATTTTGTCGTCGTCATAATAATAAATGTACCCGCTAAAATGACAGATACTCTCACAGCTTGTTCAAGGACTTGTGCATAAGCAATTGGCTCCATAATACCTCTTGATTGGAAGCCACCCTTCAAAATAGCAAGCGCTGGCATGACAAGCACTACAAATGAACCAGTCCGTATTAAAGGCGCTAGCTGAGTATCACCCATGAGCTGTGCAAGTATTTCAGCACCACCAAATAAAACAGCAAAAAACAACAACGATAGTACTGTTAAATAAAGAAAAACAATACGCAAAATACCGCTACGTTTCTGATTTCGCTCCAGCGGGTCTAAAATACAATCATTATCTGCTAGCATTTTAGAAATGGCTACTGCAAAGCCACTCGATGTCCATACGACGAAAATAGATATAATTGGATACACCTGTTGGTAAATATAAAACCCTTCATCACCAACAAGATTTTGAAAAGGCACACGATAAATTGCACTAAGAACCTTCACAATAAGAGCAGCAATTGTAAGTAAGGCCGCGCCCTTCATGTAGCTTTTCATGCCAAAACGTTCCGACATAAATTGCCCTCATTCCTTCTATAACAATGCCAATAGTATAGCATATCTCAAAAGTTTGACGCGCCCGATAGCACTATCATAAATACTTCTGTATACAACTATGTACGAAAAAAAGTTATTGTTCAGCCTAAAAGGTCAGCGCAATAACTTTAAATTTTCATTAACTATTCATTTGTTTAGCTAAGAAATTAGCAGCTGTTTCTGCAACTTTTACTTCAACCTCACCGACAAAATGTACTTTAGACAAAACGATAATACAGCCGATTGGATCACCATTTACCATAATAGGCGTTGCGCAATATGACTTTACTTGCTCATATTGTCCAGGAACAATCTCAATAGTTGTTTCCATTTTTTCTATTTTTGTTGAACGCTCGTCCATAAAACTTTCCGCAAAGGATGTAATACGACGATTAATGTACTCTTTCTTACCGATCCCTGAGACAGCAATTACTTCATCTCGGTCGGTTACAAATGCCGGAGTACCTAACGTTTCATATAATGTTTCTACATATTCTCTTGCAAATTCCCCCAAATCATTAATTGGAGAATATTTCTTTAAAATGACTTCGCCTTCACGATCTGTATAAATTTCTAACGGGTCACCCTCACGAATACGTAGCGTCCTACGAATTTCTTTTGGAATAACCACACGCCCTAAATCATCAATACGACGAACAATTCCTGTTGCCTTCATTCTTAATGCCTCGCTTTCGCTACAATGAAATTTTTATTCAACAATAGTATGGTTTTTTATAAAGCAATCTATGCAAAAACTGAAGAAAAAGGATTTCACGACCAACAATATTTTTCAAAAAGCCTTGTAAGCCTAAGCACTTGTGCTTTAATTGGTTTTAGCATGTAGATTTTTAACTTCAATCAACTTATCTTAGATTAACCACAGAACAAATTTTTATTAATGATTTATGAAGAAATTTATTGAGCAATAATAATCAATTCGACTTTGACGTTTCAACACTTATCACTTATAGAGATTTCTCCTTAGCCGAATAAAAAAAGCTAATCATTTCCCTCGCGAGCTATGATCAGCTTTTCTTTTATTGTTGTTTTTTTGAATTAGCAATAATTTGCATCATTTCTTCTAAAATATCAAAGGGTTGATATTTTCCACATTTTCGTTCATCGATCGTAAATTTCAATTGCATTCCATCCATACCAAAACCGACAGCACGTTCAAATTTCATGGATTCTTCAACAATTTTACCACCATCAACTTGTGCTGTACCTTCTGCAGACAACAATATCGTGACGATCTTTTGCTTTTCTTTCACAGATAATACCCCTGCACCTAATCCCCATACCTTCATACGTGCAATTCGCAGTAAGCGCTCTGTTTCAATCGGAAGATCACCGAAACGATCCTCTAATTCCTCCATGACTTCGCTATATTCCTCCACTTGATCCATTGCTTTAATACGTTTATACATTTGAATTTTTTGATAGCCATCAGGAATGTATACATCTGGGATATAGGCATCAACACTCAATAAAATTTCAATGTCAGGCTTTTCTTCTTTTTTCACACCTGTTTGACGCTCGGCAATTGCTTCTTGTAGCATTTGTGAATATAAATCAAAGCCGACAGAATCAATAAAGCCATGCTGTTGTGCTCCAAGCAAATTACCAGCACCACGAATGGATAAGTCACGCATAGCAATTTTAAAACCTGATCCTAACTCTGTAAATTCTTTAATCGCCTGTAATCGTTGCTCAGCCACATCTGTAAGAACTTTATCACGTTGATACATAAAATATGCATATGCAACCCTATTAGAACGTCCAACACGACCACGCAATTGATAAAGCTGCGCTAAGCCCATTCGATCAGCATCGTGGACAATCAATGTGTTCACATTCGGTATATCCACACCCGTCTCGATAATGGTTGTCGTTACAAGCACATCATAGTCACCTTCTAAAAAGGCTAATATGACAGATTCTAATTCTGATTCCGTCATTTTACCATGTGCATGTCCTACACGCGCTTCTGGGACAAGTATTTGAATTTCCTCAACCTTACGAGCCATATCTTCTACACGATTGTATAAGTAGAATACTTGACCTCCGCGCGCCATCTCTCTCTCAATAGCTTCTCGTACTAATGCACCGCTATGTTCCATTACATAGGTTTGTACAGGGAAACGATTTGCTGGTGGAGTTTCAATGACCGATAAATCTCGAACACCTACCATCGACATATGCAATGTTCTTGGAATTGGAGTTGCCGTTAGCGTCAATACATCGACATTCGTTTTTAGTTGTTTAATTTTTTCTTTATGTGTTACACCAAAACGTTGCTCCTCATCAACAATTAGTAGCCCAAGGTCTTGGAATAATAAATCTTTAGATAAAATTCGATGCGTTCCAACGACAATATCAACTTGCCCTTCTTTTATACCCTTTAACGTCGCTGTTTGCTCTTTTTTTGTACGGAAACGAGATAAGAGACCTACATTAATAGCAAAACCTTGAAATCTCTCACGAATCGTTTCGTAATGCTGCTGTGCTAAAATCGTGGTCGGCACAAGGAATGCTACTTGTTTGCCATCTTGAATTGCTTTAAATGCAGCACGAATCGCTACCTCCGTTTTACCATACCCTACATCTCCACATACAAGACGATCCATAGGGCGTTCACGCTCCATATCACGTTTTACTTCAATAATTGAACGTAGCTGATCCTCTGTTTCTTCATAAGGGAATGAAGCCTCAAAATTGCGCTGATCATCGTTGTCAATCTCAAAGGCATGACCCTTCTCGGCTTCACGCTTCGCATACAGCTTAATTAAATCATCTGCAATATCTTGAACAGCAGAGGATACCTTTGCTTTGGCTTTTTTCCACTCTGCTCCACCTAGTTTGTGTAGCTTTGGTTCACGTTCTTCAGATGCCACATATTTTTGAATTAAATCTATTTGCTCTACTGGTACATATAACTTATCATCTGCGCGGTATCGAATGTGCAAGTAATCCTTATGTGTACCATTTACCTCTAATGTTTCCACACCAATATATTTACCTATACCATGATGTACATGTACAACATAGTCGCCAGGTTTAATTTCTGTATAGCTTTTAATACGCTCTGCATTCGTCATTTTTTGAGGACGTGCTTTTTTCTTTGCCTGTTGTTTAAATAGTTCATCCTCTGTCACAATCGCTAGACGTTGTAGCGGTAATTCAAAGCCACTAGACAGTGAACCATCCACAATATAAATACCTGGCTCTGTCGGATCACCAATTGATGTATGAATATCATATTCCTCAAGCATCTGCTGTACACGTTTAACACGTTCTTTATCCCTTGTAACGATAAGTACAGTAAATTTACCAAGTAGCCAGCGTTCAACCTCATTTTGTAATAATGACATTTGGCCATGAAATTGCTGCATGGGCTTACAAGAAAAGTTTGTCGTCTTATTAAACGTTACACCTGCAAATGTCCGAGAAAATAATGAGAAATATAATTTTTGCTGTGACAGCATTGCTAAAATTTCTTTTAAAGAGAAGGCAGGCTTTACATCATGCACCATTTTTCCTTCTTCAATTAATGATAAAAACCATTCATCCTCTTCACGCTCCCAGGCATCCATAACCTCCTGAATACGCCCGAGCTCATCAAACAGTACAATCCCATCATGTGTAAAATAGTCACCTAAATAAGCAGGTTTCTCATACAATAAAGAACCATATTTGTTTACATAGTCTGGTAAACTCCCCTGTTGTAGCAATTCAATATCGTGTTGAATATGCTGATACAGTAGCTCCTTTGTCTCCTGCTTTCTGACTTTCTTTAAGCTTGTCGCCAATGCAGCTTCTAAACGACTTGCCAACACTACTCTTTCTTTCTTCGTCAAAATAACTTCAGATGCTGGTAGGATACGCACTTTCTGCAATTTATCAATGGAACGTTGATCATCCGCTGAAAATGTTCGAATAGAGTCTACTTCCGTATCAAATAACTCAATACGAATAGGTGACTCTAAATACGGCGGATAAATATCTAGTATGCCACCACGTAGCGCAAATTCTCCTGGTGTTGTTACCATTGAATTACGTACGTAACCCATCTCTACTAATGTTTGCAGCCATTCTTCAGTCTGAATTTCCTCGCCTACTGCTGTTTGTAAAAAATAATGTAACCAATGTTCTTTAGGCTGCATCATTTTACGTAAGCCCGCAACTGGTATCACATAAACCCCTTTTTCACCTCTAGCTAAGTGATCAAGTGTCGCGATACGCTCTGCACGTAACTCTGGAGAGGCAACAGACAAGTCTGCGGCAATAAACTCATCTGCAGGATAATAATGAACATGCTCCTCACCTAAAAGTCCCACAAGCTCGTCGGCCATTTTTTGTGCCTGTAATAGATTAGGAGATACAATATAGATTGGTTTTTTTACATATTCAAATAACACATCGACCATTACTGGACGTGCGCTTCCTGTTAATCCCGTAATAAGTTGTGAAGCAGTATGACCGCTCTGAATCTCCTGTAAAAATGATGTGATATGTTTGTCCTGCGACACAAGCTGTCGTAAAACTTCCACAGTCAAAAGCTCCTTTCAGCGCGTAATTCTTTTCGTCATATACTACGAATCTAGTACTATGATACGCATCTTTTTTGTCCATTTTTTCAATGGAAAAAGCTTTGAACGCACGAAAGTGCGCCAAAGCATCCTTCCAATTATTGAATCCATTTATTGAGTGCATGATAATCTGGATATTGTCTTAGCGAATCCTCACATTGCTCACAAATGCAGTGCACCGTCGTTTGTCCATGTTGGTCTTTCTCAACATAATCATCCGCTTCTCCCATTTCAAAAATATGCAGTTTTCGAATTGTATCATCTGCATCAAATGGTAGTGTCCCTATTTCTACTTCACAATGCCGACATCGATAGCGAACTGACATCTCCAAATCATCCTCCTTTAAGCAATTACTACTTAAAGTATAGACATTTCTAAAAAAGATTATGCACTTTCAATTTTGTCTTAGCATAATTGCTCTTTAAAATAGAGAATAGTTTTTGCATTGTGTCTAAAATTAGACTATACAATTTAGTAAGCTGTCGCTTTGCTTTCGCTACCCAAAACACTTGTAGCTGACGCTTCTCTTTCGCTACGAAAACACCACCTGCTGAGAGAAATTAAACCGTCATCCTAAACAACTGGAATATTCACACCAAACTTTAACTTATTGTTACCCGTTAAAGTGATTCATTACATCAAGAAATGGCTTTGAAAGAGATGCTTCTATAGCATTTACACACTTTTCAATAGTGTCTCCCATAACAGCTTGATCTTCTTTTGAAAATTTCGATAACACGTAATCTGCTACCTTCATGCCAGCCGGCGGGCGGTTAACCCCAACACGAATGCGATTAAATTCTTGCGTGCCTAAATGCTGAATTAATGATTTAATACCATTATGTCCACCTGCACTACCTTTTTGACGCAGGCGTAATTTACCTGTCTCTAAATCTAAATCGTCATAAATAACAATTAAATCTTCCACATCAATATCAAAATAGTTCATTAGGGGACCAACACATTCCCCTGATAAATTCATATATGTTAAAGGTTTAACAAGTAGAACCTTTCCTTCAGGACGATGTACCGTTGCATACATACCATTAAACTTTGAATTAGTTAAAGGTGCACCCCATTTTTCAGCTAACGCATCTATAACATCGAAGCCAATATTATGTCTTGTATGCTCATAAGGTTTACCTGGATTTCCTAAACCAACGATAATTTTCATAAGTACCCCTCTTCTTTCAAATCTAATAGTCATTATTTTACCATATCATGTACTAAGAAAGCATTTTGTACATTTCTTGAATGAAAAAATTCAAAAATACAAAAGCACTGATTGACTAGAAAAGCCCAGATGCTTTCCAAGAGCAATAATTGAGCCCCCACAAAAAAAAACATATAGGTCTCAAATAAAATATCGTTCTCCTTCGTTAATCTTTTAATGATATGAAGTATATGGGGTTCCAAAAAACACAAAAAAGCTATTAAAGAAGGTTAACCTTCTTTAATAGCCTTTCCTTATCATCTATATTTACTCTTGTTCAATACTAGTTTCTTCTTCAACTACAGCAACTGGTGCCATCATTGTTGCCAATATATGCTCACCTTCACTAACAATCTCAAAATCTATTGATTCTCGAATATCTGCTATTGTGATTGACTCACCAATTTTAAGTTTAGTAATATCCACTTCGATTGCTTCTGGCATATCAGCTGGTTTTACTTTAATTTTCAGTTCTAAGTTAGGCTGCATCAAAATGCCACCTTCACTTACACCAACCGACTCTCCAACAAGTTTAATAGGCACGTCAGCTTCTAACTCTTCAGACATATTAATTGCTAAAAAGTCTACATGATTTACTTCACCTTTCAGAGAGCATTGTTGTATTTCTGACACAACAACATTCACTTTTTTCTCGTCTAGCTTCATCGAAAACACAGCGTTTTGTCCATTTTTTATAATGGATTTTTTGAATTCCTTCGCTGAAATAGAAATTGGGGTAGAATCTAAATTATAGCCGTAAATAACCGCAGGAATGGCTCCCCCTTTTCTAAGTTGGGTTAATGTTGAACGATGCCCAGCTTCGCGCTTTGTAACACTTAATACTGTACTCATATCTATACTTCCCCTTCCAAGAAAAATTATTTACGCCTTATCATGAATGTCATTAATACTTTAAAATCCTCGATGACATTTGTTAAGGCTCTAATAATATTTACCTCTATTTTTTATACAGTAGTGTAAATATTATTAAGTCACAATTACTATTATACCCTTTTACAAGAAAATTCACACAAAAGAGACCTATAAAAAAGGACAAATCTACTTGCAAACGTAGATTTGTCCTTACTATGTCACATCAATTTACTGTATGTGAAATTTGTTTATTTATATTAATCAAATAGAGTACTTACAGATTTATTTTCATAAACACGAGAGATTGCATCTGCCATTAATTTAGCTACTGATAGTTCTGTAATTTTTGGAGATTTTTTCTCTTCAGAAAGCTGGATAGTATTTGTTACAACTAATTCTTTAATTGAAGAGTTTTCAATACGTTCGATTGCTGGACCTGATAGTACTGGGTGAGAGCAGCAAGCATAAACTTCTTTCGCACCAGCAGCACGTAATGCATCCGCACCGATTGTAATCGTACCTGCAGTGTCAATAATATCATCAATCAAGATTGCCACTTTACCATCAACATTACCAACAATGTTCATTACTTCTGCAACGTTTGGTTTTGGACGGCGCTTGTCAATAATTGCAATAGGTGCTTTTAAACGTTCTGCCATTTTACGAGCACGTGTTACACCACCATGATCTGGTGAAACAACAACGATTTCATCTTCTGGAATACCTTTTGATTTGAAGTAATCAGATAGTAAAGGCACTGCCATCAAGTGGTCGATTAAAATATCGAAGAAACCTTGGATTTGCGGTGCATGTAAATCTAAAACGATTACACGTGTTGCACCTGCTGTTTCAAGTAAGTTTGCTACTAATTTAGCTGTAATTGGCTCGCGTGCTTTTGCTTTACGGTCCTGACGAGCATATCCATAGTAAGGCATTACAACGTTTACTGTACGAGCAGATGCGCGTTTTACAGCATCCACCATAATTAAAAGCTCCATTAAATGTTCGTTTACAGGTGCAGAAGTAGACTGCACGATAAACACATCACAACCACGAATACTTTCTTCAATGCTAATTTGAACTTCTCCATCGCTGAAGTGTTTAACAGAAGATTTACCTAATTCAACACCCATTTCTTGCGCAATTTCTTGAGCAAGTGGATTGTTAGAGTTAAGTGAAAATATTTTTAATTGTGAGTTTGCATAATGATACGGCATGATGGCCTCCTGTTTAGTTGATAATTATTTTGAATTTAATTTGCTTACATAATTCGGTTTGTTTTCTTGTCTTGCACGAGCAATTGCAAGTGCATCCTCAGGAACTTCTTTTGTAATTGTAGATCCTGCTGCAATAAATGAACCTTTTCCAACTTTCACTGGCGCTACTAAGTTAGTATTACATCCTACAAATACATCATCTTCAATAATTGTTTGGAACTTGTTTTTCCCATCATAGTTTACTGTAATGGAACCACAGCCAACATTGACATTACTTCCTATTTCAGCATCACCAATATAGCTTAAGTGTGATATTTTCGTGTCATTACCTAGTTTACTTTTCTTCACTTCTACAAAGTTACCAATTTTCACATGGCTACCAATATCAGAAAGTGGTCGAATATGTGCAAAAGGTCCAATAGCTGTGTCTTCTGCTACAGCGCTTTCACGCACAACAGAAGAATGCACAGTTGTTCGGTCACCGATACGGCTATCTATGATTTGTGTGTTTGGCCCGATTATGCAATCTTCACCAATAACAGTTGCACCTTCTATCATAGAGCCCGGCTGAATAACAGTATCTCGACCAATCACCGTGTCTGCGCTAATATATGTTGCTTCTGGATTAATAATTGTGACCCCGTTACGCATATGCTTTTCATTAATTCTTGTACGCATTAGCGTCTCTGCTTGTGACAGAGCAACACGGTCATTAACACCAAGTGTTTCTTCAAAATCTTCCGTTACATATGCTTCAACGATATCGCCTTGTTTTTGTAAAATTTCAATCACATCAGGTAAATAAAACTCGCCCTGTGCATTGTCGTTTTTCACAAGCTTTAATGTCTCAAATAACGCTTTATTATCAAAGCAGTATGTGCCCGTATTAATTTCTTTAACTAATTGCTGTTCTGCTGAAGCATCCTTTTGTTCAACAATTTGCTCCACCTGTCCATTTTCGCCACGTAAAATGCGACCATAGCCTGTTGGATTTTCAGCAATCGCTGTTAAAATAGTAGCCTTAGCATTCTTTGCTTGATGATGCTCGAACAAAGCTTGCATCGTTTCAGGGCGAATAAGTGGTGTATCACCGCAAACAACTAATGTTGTCCCTTCTTCGCTACCTAAAATTTCCTCAGCCTGCTGTACAGCATGAGCTGTCCCTAACTGTTCAGCCTGTAAAACATACTCGCTTTTATCTCCAAGCTGTTGTTTTACCTTTTCTGCACCGTGTCCTACAACCGTTACGATGCGACTCACATCTAACGTTTGAATGTGATCCACCACATGTTGCACCATCGGCTTCCCACATACTGGATGGAGCACTTTATATAATTTGGACTTCATACGTGTACCTTGACCTGCAGCCAAAATGACAGCAAAAATGTTGCTCATCTGTAAGTCCTCCAATACGCTCATTTTCTCTTATGACTATATAGCAAAATTCATCTATTTTCAAGGTATGTAGAGTTGACAAAAAGATGAATTTCCAAATCAAATGCACCTTATGCTCGAATGTTAATATGTATGTCCTAAAACTGCTCTTTTTCTCTTATTCACAAAATAAAAAGAACTCTCCAATTAAGAAGAGCCCTAATTATCTAATGTTACCAGGTGTATACAAAAAGTGTAAGAATTTGAATAATCACCATTAATATGGATCATCCCAAAATTTGTGGATGACATTTGTTTAAGCGCAAGCGAAGCAGCTCATCAGTCGCCCCTAGGAAGCTTTGCTCTGCGCGAAAGCGAAGCGTCAGCTACAAATGTTTCCTGTAGCGAAAGCGAAGCGTCAGCTACAAAGCGCCCAGTCAGAACGGCAATCAATCTCACGTTATGGTGATGCGCATTACTATTTATTCCTTTGAAACTATACACCGATTTCTTCTAATTCTTCTGCTTTTTCTACTTCTTCTGTTTCGCTTGAATTATGGTACTCGTTTAAAATAATCTCCTGAATTTTATTACGAGTCGTCGAATTAATAGGATGTGCAATATCTCTAAATTCACCGTCTGGCGTTCGTTTACTTGGCATAGCAACGAATAAACCTGTATTGCCATCTATCACACGAATATCATGAACCACAAACTCGTTGTCGAGTGTAATGGAAGCAATCGCACGCATGCGACCATCTGTCTGTACACGACGTAACCTCACATCAGTAACTTCCATTTTCTCACCACCTCTCTTCTTAGATGCCTAAATGAAAATATAATATTCTTTATTACCGAATATTTTCCTTTTTATAGTCTATCAAATTTTCAAAAAAATTTGAATACTCATTAGTATAATATTTCCTTTATATACATAAATTTTGACAATTGTTTGACAATCGCTCTAATACTAATCAATTTCTCCTTAGCGTGGTTGTCGCTTTCGCACAGAAAACATTTGCCGCTGTCGCTTCGTTAACACTTCGCTTTCGCACAAAAAACATTTGTTGTACAAAGATAAAAAAAAGCCCACTAAAAGAGCTAATCACTTCTCTTCTAGCGAGCTTAAAAATTACTTATTTAACGATGGCAATAACTTCAATTTCTACTTTAACATCCTTTGGTAGACGTGCAACCTCTACTGCTGAACGAGCTGGTTTATGATCGCCAAAGTGGCTAGCATATACTTCATTCATTGCCACAAAGTCGTTCATGTCCTTCATAAAAACAGTTGTTTTAACAACATTGTCTAAAGATGTTCCAGCAGCTTCTAAAACTGCTTTTAAATTCGCAAATACTTGATTTGTTTGAACTGTGATATCGCCTTCTACTAATTCGCCGGCTGCCGTTAGTGGAATTTGACCTGAGCTATAAAACATGCCGTTTACGATAATCCCTTGTGAATACGGTCCGATTGCTGCTGGTGCATTTGTTGTTGCTACTACTTTCATTTGTCATTTCCCCTTTTTAGAAAAATAGTTACCTTCGCTTAATGCAATTGTACGGTCTTTTTCATTGACCTCATGAAGCTTCACCAGTGAATAATAATCATCTACTAACGTTTCATCTGCATGCTCAGCCTCTACAAGTACTGCAATACCCGCCAGCTGGCAGTCAAACTCCTCTAATAGATTTTTCATGCCGTTCATTGTACCACCGACCTTCATAAAGTCGTCAGTTATAAGCACTCGTTGTCCACTCTTCATGCTTCTTTTCGATAATACCATTGTCTGAATTCTTCTGGAAGAACCCGATACATAGTTGATGCTGACTGTAGAGCCTTCAGTTACCTTACTATCTCTTCTAACAACAACAACTGGTACATTTAAATGTCTTGCAATGGCATGGGCAATAGAAATCCCTTTTGTCGCGACAGTCATTATGACGTCAATTTTTTGGTCAGCAAATGCGGATGCAAACACCTTTCCAACTCGATTAATTAAATCTGGATTGCCGAGTAAGTCGGTCATAAATAAATAACCGCCTGGTAATAAACGATCTGAATGCTCAAGCTCCGCCTTTAAATCCTGAATAACTAAACGGACCTCAGCCTCGGACATTTTAGGAATATACTTAACTCCTCCAGCAGCGCCCGGTACTGTTATCAATAACCCGATTCCTTTTTCTTCGAAAGTTTCTTTTACAATCGTCAAATCTTCACTAATAGAAGACTTTGCAGATTGATATAGTTCTGAAAAATAAGTTAGCGGGATCAACTGATGTGGATGTTCTAGTAAATAGTACGTCATATCAACTAGTCGTTCACTACGTTTCCATTTCATGCGACCCTCTCCTAAACACGAATATTTATAGGTAAAATTAACATAAATTTGCGGTTTTAAGCAAGCGTATTTCGTTCACCTAAAATCCGGACAGCATAAACTTCTTCACAAAAACCACGTAAGCCATTATAAATACGGCTTACACGAGCTTCACTATCTACTAAACCAAACACCGTCGGACCGCTCCCACTCATTAATGTTGCATCTGCTCCAAAGCGCTTCATCTGTTCCTTTAACATTACTACTTCTGGATGTAGCTTAAATGTTACAGTTTCCAAAACATTCCCTAACGATGCACATAGTAACTCATAACTTTCCGTTTCAATAGCTTGAATCATTTGCTTCGTATTTGGATGTTCTAATCCTTCAACCTTTAGCCCTCCATACACTTCAGCTGTAGAGACACCTATTTTCGGCTTAGCTAAGACTACCCAACAGTTTGGCGGTGCAGGTAATTCCTGAATTTTTTCTCCACGCCCTGTTGCTAATGCTGTGCCTCCATAGACACAAAACGAAACATCTGAACCAATTTTAGCACCTAGTTCGGCTAATTCATCTATAGATAACCCTAAATCCCACAGCTCATTTAAACCTTTCAGTGTAGCAGCCGCATCGCTACTTCCGCCTGCTAGCCCTGCTGCAATTGGTATTTCTTTTTCTATAGTAATGGATACACCTTGTCCAATGCCGTATGTATCTTTAACTAGACGCGCTGCCTGATAAGCAAAATTACGGTGATCATTTGGCACAAAATTATCAGTCGAAATTATTTCAATTACGCCATCTTCTCGAGATTCCAGACTAATACGATCAGCCAAATCGACAGTCGTCATGACCATCTCTACTTCGTGATAATTATCTGGTCTTTTATAAAGTACATCTAATGTTAAATTTATTTTTGCAGGCGCCTTTACATAAAGCATCTTTCTTCCTCCTTAGTATAAACAGCCGTTCATCTTTCACAAAGATTATTCATTTTATTTTACCATAATGGGAAAGCGAAAACGGAAAAAAAGAACCGTATACCCCTGTTTGGTGTAACGGTTCTCTCTCGTCAGTTGTGTTGTTGTGTCGACAGAAGTTTTCATCCCTGTTCGAAATGAAGTTATCTTTTATAAGTGGTCTATTTTAACAAAAATAGTCTACTTATTATGCTCTTGCTCACTATTTGCTCTTTCAGCCATTTCAATGGCACGTTTCACCATATTACCAGCGTCTCGAGCTTTAATGCCGCCCCAGCCTTCTCGTTGCACAACATCATAAAATCCAAGTTCTTTAGCGATCTCTTCTTTTAAACGAGGTGACATGATACCTTTTCTAGGCATATAAACTCCTCCTTTAACAACTGACGAATTTAGTATGTCCCAGAAAACGCAAAACACTCATGTAGTTTTTAACATACATGAGTGTTTCAAAATATAGAAATAAGTACTAGAAACTATTTTGCGACAGCAGCCTTTGCTTCGTCTAAAAATGTAATCTCTACTGCTTCAGTTAAAATATCTGTGTAGCTATACGATACGCGCTTGCACGTATTGTCTTCTTGATCAAGCTCAACTACAAAAATAGCGCGATATGTCTCACGCAATACCCCTGCACACTCGACCGTTTTCTTGCGACCTCCGTTTGCTCTTAACTGCAAACGTTTACCCAAATGACAATCCAACGACTTTTTAATGTCCGCTAAAGTTTTTGGCATTTTCGCTTACACCTCACTACTTCTTAGTATAAGCGATTCGCCCAAAAATGTCAACAAAATATAATATTTTATCAGCCTGGAATAAATGTTGTCAACTTATTTTTTATGAAAAAACAAATTTTTTTACGTAAAATCAAAAATGTTAACAAAAAAGTTTTACTTTGCAAACGTTGGATATAGTGCATCTGCCAATTTTCCAAACTCTTGTATAGTAAGCGTTTCTCCTCGACGTGTTGGTTCAATATTTACCGCTGTTAAGGCTTCCAAAATTTTTTCCTTATGTTCCTTTCCATTTGGTAAACCTGATTGCAAATTATTAAAAATTGTTTTTCGACGCTGTACAAACGACGCTCGAGTTACAACAAATAAGAAATCCTCATCAATTACCTTTACTGGAGGCTCATCATGTTTAATAAGACGGATTACCGCAGAATCTACATTTGGCTGTGGCATGAAAACAGTCTTCGGTACTGTCATAGCAATCTCAGCCTTTACATAATATTGGATCGCAATTGATAAAGAACCGTACTCCTTCGTTCCAGGTTTAGCCGTAATACGATCCGCTACCTCCTTTTGCATCATGACAACAAAGCCACGAATTGGCAAACGATCATTGAGTAATTTCAATAAAATCGGTGTCGTCACATAATAAGGTAAATTTGCTACAACCATAATATCCTCAATACCCGGCATCTCTTCATTAATTACCTTAGCAACATCCGCCTTTAAAATGTCTGAATGTACAATAGTAACATTATTATATGGACTAAGTGTATCTTCTAATACAGGTAATAAGCGTTGATCAATTTCAAAAGATACAACCTTTTTTGCATTTCTCGCTAAATGCTCTGTTAATGCTCCAATACCAGGACCAACTTCGATTGCACCGCTATTCTCAGTTAAATTTGCATGACTAACAATATTTCGTAAAATGTTCGGATCTATTAAAAAATTTTGACCTAAACTTTTTTTAAATGAAAATCCATATTTCTTTAAAATTTCTTGTGTTCTAATTGGTGTTGCAATATCCTTATGCATCGTTTTCCTCCTGATCTAACTGTGCGACTGCCGCACCAAATTGCTTTTCTGTGATTTGAAACATTTTCAATCTTTTATGAAGTTGTTTACCGTTTGTTGCACCAATATTCAATATTTCTCCAAGGCGATCACGTCGAATTTTCGCCTGTGGATGGCCAATTAAACGTGCCGTCATTAAATCCTCAAGAGTAATATCATCAGTGTTTAGCTCATCAGCATTTGGGGTATAGACATGTCGTAGTGCTTCTCGTATATCCTCATCTGCTGCATGCTCAATGCCTAGTCCTTTACCGTTTCTTGCAATTGTTTTAGCTTTTGGTAAAAAAGCGTGTTTTACACCTTTTACATGCTCCTCGATAATGGCACGAATCCGACGTCCTGGATAATCTGGATCAGTAAAAACAATAACACCTCTTTTATCCTGAGCATGTTGAATTCGCTTCAATGTCTCCTCTGAGATAGCCGATCCATTTGTTTCTATTGTATCTGCTTGTGTAGCTCGCTTAATAGCTGTTGTATCATCTTTCCCTTCAACAACAATGATTTCTTTTATTCGCAAAAAGGCTCCTCTTTTCTACCTTATCTTCAGACCATTTTACAACTGCACTGTACGATTGTACAGAAATACACGGCTATTCATCTTCTTCTATAATACTCTTTCTCGAGTTGAATGTTGTTTCTACTTCACTTTCGCTATAGCTTTTAGTTACGCTTCATCCTCCAGAACAAAAAATTACTGAAGAAAAATAAAAAGCTTTCCTGCCAGTCAAAACAGGAAAGCTAAAATTAGCGAAAAAACATATTGATTAATTTTACAATTTTTTTAATTTAATACTTTTATACGCACTTTCCTAACTCCCCAATTACTAGCTTGGGCTTCAGTTTGTACAAGTATGTCGATCTTATTACCCTTAATTGCACCACCAGTATCCCCTGCTATAGCTGTTCCATAGCCTTCAACCCAAACTTTTGAGCCTAGCTTAATAACAGATGGGTCTACTGCGATTACTTTCAATCCAGAGCCTGCACGCAAATTGATGCCAGTGGCAGATGTACCCGAGCAGCCATCACAATATGGTGTATAGGCTGTTGCCGTTACATAAAATTCTTTACCGCTAGCTGGCTCTGCTGAACCACGTGATACAGTAGTTGTACTTGCTACTAAATTTTTAGTACCTACCGCAACTACTTGCTTCTTCGGTTCTTTCACAACCTTTTCAGATTGTAAATTTTTTGCTACAACTTTGCCATTTTCCTTCACGACTTCATACGTTTTAGTCACTAAACCTTCCTGGCCAGCTGTTACAACTTTTTGTTTTCCCTTTTGCAATGAAGCATCCTTCTTCTTTTCAACTGCGAAATCTAAAGAGTCTTCCACTACATCGATAACCTTTTCTACGCGAACTACTGTGATTTTACTTCCCGGGGTGATTACGTCCTTCAGGTTATTCTCGACACGATCGAATTCATTAAGTTGAATTCCTTGTTGTTTTAAAAAGTTAGCGACCGTAGTCGAAGTGGACCATACTTGTCTTTCGTTTACGCCATCGACAAGCGATACTTGAAACGCTTTTTGGATATCGATTTTGTTGTCTGCTCCTACCTCTGTATCAAGACCTTGTTTTAAAGAGTCATGCTCTGATACGTTGATACTCGCTTCTTTCAAAATGTCTTTCACTTGTGTTTCAGTTGTCCAAACTTTTGACTGATTTCCGTCAACTGAAATAGTTACTTCTTTTGCCTGTTCCCATGTAATTGCTATTCCATTAGCAATTTTGGTATTCAGAGAGGGTGATATTTTGTCATGCTCTGCTATGTCTATATTTTGATCTTGTAATAATTGTTCTACAGTTTTTGCATGTGTTGATATTTCGGTTGTTTTTCCGTCTGCTTCAAGCGTTACGGTTTTTTTAGTACCTTGATAAAGTACGAATGAAATTACAGATACAAACAGGATAAGTGAAATAATTCCTATCACTGTTTGCTTACTCCTCAATGATCCTAAGAACAAGTTTTTCATGGAATTATTTGACATGAAAAAACGCCTCCTTAATACAAGGTTGGATTATACGGACTAGATTTGGCACTGTCAACCCGAATGTTTTGGAAAAGAAATTTGACCTTGCCTTGTCACCCAACCACAAACCCAGCATTGGAGGCATCTCATCTACTAAATGTCAATCCCAAAAAATTTTTTCGCATTTGCTGTTGTGGCCTGTGCAATTTCTTCAATCGTTAATCCTTTTAAACGTGCAATTTCTTCTGCAACTAACGGCACTAATGCTGGCTCATTACGCTTTCCTCGATATGGATGAGGCGCTAAATACGGAGCATCTGTTTCAATCATCAAATGCTCTAAAGGTATTTCTGTTGCCACTTCCTTCGGCATACGTGCATTTTTAAATGTCACGGGTCCACCAAGACTAATCATAAAATTCATAGCAATGCATTCATGTGCGGTTTCCACACTGCCACCAAAGCAATGCATAACGCCTCCCACGGAAGCTGCATTTTCTTCACGTAAAATTTGTACAACATCTCCAGTTGCATCCCTGTTATGAATAATGATTGGTAAATTCAGCTTTTGCGCTAAATGAATTTGCTTGCGGAAAAGTGCTTGTTGAACATCTTTCGGTGATTTATCCCAATAGTAGTCTAATCCCGTTTCACCAATACCGACTATTTTGGGATGTGCTGCTAATTCCTCAATCCAGTTTAAATCCTCTTGTGTACAATCAATCGCATCAACTGGGTGCCACCCTATCACACCATAAACAAAATCATATTGGTCAATCAATTGCATTGTTTTTTCAATGGTTTTACGGTCAAAGCCAACAACAACCATCGTTTCTACTTTCGCTTTCAGAGCTCTATCAATAACCTCTTGTAAGTCTTCTTCATACTGATCTGCATTTAAGTGTACATGTGTATCGATAAACATCGTCATTCTCCTAACATAGATTTTATTAAAAATTATTATTTCATATTTTTCGTAAGTATTACAAATTTGTTACAAACAATTTTGTAATATGACATTTCCCATAACCTCAGGAACTACGCTCATTACTATTTACCCAGAAAATCATAATATTTACAGCGCATAAATTATTTCAAGATAATAAAATACTCATTTTTCACTTGGATTTTAAAAGCCTGCTGAATATTTTTCATTCAGCAGGCCTTCCTAAAATTTTTTACTTTACTTTTGCACCATTTTCTAGCTTTGGATCAACTGATGCTAATTTTAAAATCCCATCTTTTTCACCAGCTAGAATCATTCCTTGTGATAATTCTCCACGTAATTTAACTGGCTTTAAGTTAGTAACTACAATCACTTTTTGACCAATTAATTCATCTGGAGAATAGAACTTTGCAATGCCTGAAACTACTTGCCGTTGCTCATATCCAAGATCCACTTGAAGCTTTAATAATTTGTCTGCTTTCGGAATAGTTTCGCACGCTGTTACAGTAGCTACACGTAAATCAACTTTCATAAAATCATCGATAGTAATTTCTGGGATTTCTGGAACCTCAACAGCTTTTTGCACGTCTTTCGGTTCTTCTTCTTGTGGAGTTTTCACAGAACCACGCATTTCCTCACGAATATACGTAATTTCAACTTCACTCTCTAAACGAGGGAAAATAGGAATTCCTTTTTCTACCACTTTAATGTTTGCTGGAATAGTATTGCCGAATGTTTCAATTGTTTCCCATACTAAGAATTTGTCATCCAAGCCTAATTGCTCAATAATTCGTTTAGGAGTAGATGTCATAAATGGTTGTAACATGACAGCAATTTGGTGTAAACTTTCCGCCAAATTTCGCATAACAGCGCCTAATTTTGGCTTATCTGATTCCTCTTTTGCTAGAACCCACGGTTGAGTTTCATCTATATATTTATTTGTTCTCGACACAAGCGTCCATATGTCGGCTAATACGACACTAAATTGCATTTTTTCCATACTTTCTTCATATTTAATACGTACTGATTCAGCCTGCTCTTTTAAGGCTGCATCAAACTCTGTCGACTGAAGATTTTCAGCTGGAATAATGCCGTCGAAATATTTATTAATCATTGATATTGTGCGATTCAATAAATTTCCTAAATCGTTTGCTAAGTCGAAGTTTGTACGTTCAACAAAAGATTCTGGTGAGAATACACCATCAGAGCCAAATGGTAGCTCGCGTAATAGGAAGTATCGTGTCGCATCCAAGCCATAACGTTCTATTAACATTTCAGGATAGATAACATTGCCCTTTGATTTAGACATCTTTCCGTCCTTCATCATTATGAAACCATGTGCAAACACTTTTTTAGGAAGTGGTAAATCTAGTGCCATTAAGAAAATTGGCCAATAAATAGTATGGAAGCGAACGATATCTTTTCCAACCACATGTACGTCTGCCGGCCAATATTTATTGAATAATGTTTCATCCTCTGAAAGATAACCTAATGATGTAATATAGTTAGTTAAGGCATCTACCCACACATAAATCACATGTTTAGGATCCCCAGGAACTTTAATTCCCCAATCAAATGATGTTCTTGAAACAGATAAATCTTCTAGACCTGGTTTAATAAAGTTGTTAATCATTTCATTTTTTCGAGATTCCGGCTCAATGAATTCCAGGTTTTCTTCATAATAAGCTAATAGACGATCTGCGTATTTCTTCATATTAAAGAAGTAAGATTCTTCTTTCACTTTGTGTACCGGACGACCACAGTCTGGACAGTTACCATCTACTAATTGTGTTTCAGTAAAGAATGATTCACACGGCGTACAGTACCAACCTTCATACTCACCTTTATAAATATCACCATTGTCTAAAAACTTTTGGAAAATCTTTTCGACAGTTTTCGTATGACGCTCTTCCGTCGTTTGAATAAAATCATCGTATGAAATATCCATTAATGCCCATAGTTTTTTTGCAGCATCTGCAATTTCATTCACGTAATCCTGAGGATGTTTGCCCGCTTCCGCAGCTTTTTCTTGAATTTTTTGTCCATGCTCATCCATCCCAGTTAAAAAACGTACATCGTAGCCACGTAAACGCTTATAACGAGCAATCGTATCTGATGCTACAGTTGTATACGCCGTACCAATATGAAATTTCCCACTTGGGTAGTAAATAGGGGTTGTTATATAGAATGTTTTATTTTTTTCGTTCACAAGAACTGCCTCCATTGTTTCACAGTATACTATCTATTCTAACGAAGTACGAAATTCGTTTCAACTTCTTTCACGGGTGTCCAAACAACCGGTGAGAGAAATTAAAGCCTCCGGACACAATTTTGCCGAGGCATAATTGCTTGAAAGTTTATCGAGCGCGAAAAATGTCGAATGATATAATCAATCCATTTAATGTATTAAATAAGAAGCTTTTTTACTATAAATTAAAATATATAATAAAAACCTTTTAAAAAAACCAAAATATCTTGTTTCTTCTCAAAAATTTTTATCAAAGCAATAATATTAGTGTATTAATTTATTGACGTTTATGGCATTACTTGGTATGATAACTATCAGACAAAGAAATTATGTCGAAATTTGACGAAATACCAATATAACTTTTAACATTAGGAGGAAAATAATTATGAAATCAACAGGAATCGTTCGTAAAGTAGATGAATTAGGTCGTGTAGTAATTCCTATCGAACTACGCCGTACATTAGGTATTGCAGAAAAAGACGCTTTAGAAATCTATGTGGATGATGACAAAATCATCTTAAAAAAATATATGCCTAACATGACATGTGCTGTAACTGGTGAAGTTTCTGATGATAACTTCCGTCTAGTTGGAGGCAAATTAATTTTAAGTCCTGAAGGCGCAGAAATGTTAGTGAAAGAAATTCAATCTAACTTAAAAAAATAATTTGTTACACACCTAAATTGAGAACAGCAATTTAGGTGTTTTGATTTTATAAAGAGAAACTCTAATAATACAGAATAAAATATAATATAACCAATTCTTAAGTCCCTTATAATGTCCATGTCAGACCTTTTATAATTAAGAGTACTATTTTTTACAATTATTATTAATTTAAATGGTTTATATCCCGTGAGATTGATCCTGGAGGCATTCGATGAACCGCTTGGGCCAACAGGAGTCACCCAGCCGGAATGGAGATCAACTTATGTACATGACAGGCGTCTTAACAAATGTCATCATGAACTGTTGGTAACGGGGTACCTATTTAAATAGATAGAACAAAAAAGAGGTGCCTCTATTAAGGCTACCTCTTTCTTTACATTAACTATGGTATTCGTTATAGATTTCCCGCTTGGCTACTTGACGTAGTTTTGCTACTTCTTTTATAGCTTCTTTTGATGTAACACCTGTATGATTAATCATATAATCGACATGTTCAACAATAGACATTGTCATCCAATAGGCTTCTTCATCATTCTCTTCCTCAGCATTCTCGTTTCCTTCAAGGACAATACAAAATTCCCCTCGAATTTCCTCTGTTTGTGACCATACCACTGCTTCGGCCAACGTACCACGTAAAAACTCTTCGAATTTTTTAGTTAATTCGCGAGCTAATACGATTCGACGATTACCAATAATAGATTCCATATCTTTCAAGGTATCCTTTAAACGGTGAGGAGCCTCATAAAACAAAATGGTTTCCTGACGTTTTTTTAGTTGCTCTAATTGCTGTCGACGTTCCTTTTTTCCTCGATTTAAAAATCCATAAAAGAAAAATGGCTGCGGTGTTAATCCGGAAGCGATTAATGCTGATATTGCAGCATTAGGACCTGGCACCGGCACAACTGGAAAGTCTTCCTCGATTGCTTTTTCGACTATATCTGCACCAGGATCGGAAATACAAGGTAGACCAGCATCACTAACTAATGCAACTGTTTTTCCTTCACGTAAGAAAGCTAATAGCTTTTCTCCTCCCACCTCTAAATTATGTTCATGATAGCTGATCAGTGGTGTTGCTATATCAAAGTAGTTGCATAGCTTTTTGGTATTACGTGTATCCTCAGCAGCAATAATATCTGCTTCCTTTAAAATACGTAGCGCACGTACACTCATATCCTCTAGGTTACCAATAGGTGTTGCAACTAAATATAAACAACCTGTATGATCGTGCATTGTACTTTTTTGAGATTTCATGACTTATCCCTCCCTATATATTTCATTTTTTGCGTTCGTGTTAACTGTTTAAAAGCATATTCTGCACGCATTGCCTCTGGTTTTGTATCGAATTCCTCTACATAAATACATTTCACTGGTCCTCGTGCTCTTGTATATTTTGCTCCCTTACCAGCATTATGTACAGCAACACGTCTGTCTACATTATTTGTATAGCCTGCGTAATAAGATTGATCGGCACATTCTAGCACATAAAAATAATGGCTATTGTTCTTTTCCATAAAGGATTTCTCTCACTTCTGCTGTGTATTCATTGTTGGCATTATAGACATACAGAGGAGGTAATATTTTCAAATCAGGTTTACCGTCTTTAATTCCTTCTATTAATAGTGTATTGGCTTCCTTACCTTCTTTCGGGTAAATAAATTGTAAACGTTTAGGCTCTAAACGATTTGCCCGCATTGCTGTAACAATATCTAATAATCGACCAGGTCGATGAACAAAGGCCGCCTTTCCACCTTGCTTTAATAATTTGCTTGCTGATTGTACTGCTTCCTCTAACGTTAAATATAGTTCATGACGTGCAATAGCGTAATGCTCACTTAGATTTTTATCACTGGCTTCATGTGCCAAAAAATATGGTGGATTACAGGTTACTGCATCATATTTTTCGATTCCTAGCTTCTTAGGAATTTCCTTCACATCACCAAGAACCATATCAATTTGCTCTTCTAACTTGTTGTAACGGATACTTCGTTCAGCCATATCAAATAAACGTGGTTGAATCTCTACTCCGGTAATATGTCCTTTTGTTCTGGCACTTAGAAAAAGCGGGATTACACCATTACCTGAGCATAAATCTACAATTTCCCCTTTATGATATGGGACATTGATAAATTTTGAGAGTAGCACTGCATCCAATGAAAACGAAAAGACAGAGGGACTTTGAATAATACGTAAATTCTCAGCCAATAAATAGTCTAACCGTTCATCACCCTTTAACCAATCTTCCATATTTCTTCCTCCTACTATACAAAACAAAAGACTGACACCACCATAGTGGGAATCAGCCTTCTATTACACATTTTGTTTATTTAAAAATGATAGACAAAACAGACAGTCTTCACCTTTACGTGAACTTCCGAAATGAACATGACAAACATGGAAGCCTTCTTGGTATAGACGTGCTAGGTTATCGTAGCCCTCGCCAATATCTAACGGATTCTCTTTCTTTTCATCAGTAGCCTGTACAGAATTTTCATTAGAAAGTAGTTCTTCTAGACGTGTACGAAGGTGATGATTTTCTGTTTCAAGTGCCTTATGTTCTTCCATCATTAACGCTACAAATTGTTTCAATGCACCGAATTGGTCCTGCATTGCTTCGAGCTGTTGTTCGAACTCCATAACGGTATCTAAGAAATTACGGTCCTTCACCCAAGCCACCTCGTTCAATTCTCTATCTTATATAAGATTTTTTTCGCATGCTAGCAGTTCTTCTAGTGTATACTCTACTGTGCGCTCCTGCTCTTGTAAATATACTTGAATGAGTCTTTCCAGTACATTTAAACCTACAACTTTACCACGGCCATCTGGTGTCATCGTCATTTCACCAATGTCAGGCATTCCCTCTTTTGCTTCCTCATATTCATCATTTTCATACTTCAAGCAGCACATTAAACGACCGCAAAGACCTGAAATTTTGGATGGATTTAAAGATAAGTTTTGATCTTTAGCCATTTTAATAGAAACCGGCTCAAAATCGCCTAAAAAAGTTGAGCAGCAAAGCATCCGGCCACATGGGCCAATGCCACCTAACAACTTCGCCTCATCGCGTACACCAATTTGACGAAGTTCGATACGTGTTCTAAAAACCGAAGCTAAATCTTTTACTAAATCTCTGAAATCGACACGTCCTTCAGCTGTAAAATAAAAGATGATTTTATTACGATCAAATGTATATTCAACATCAACGAGCTTCATTTCTAAATTATGCTCTATGATTTTTGTACTTGCTAGTTCAAATGCGCGCTTTGATTCGGCAGCATTTTCCTCTACTTGAATACGATCACGTTCATCCGCTGGTCGTAGAACTTGTTTAAGTGGTAATACAACATCATTATCCCCAACAACCTTTTGAGGGACAACTACTTTACCATATTCTACACCGCGAGCTGTCTCTACAATGACATATTGACTGTCCTCTAGTAGATATGATGCTGGATCAAAATAATATATTTTACCCGCCCTTTTAAAGCGGATCCCCACTACATTATACAAATGTATATCCCTCCTGCAGATTTAGCATTAACTGCTCCATCATTAACGTCCTATTCATGTTACGCTGTAAAGATGCACGTGCCTGTAAAATTGACTCCATTTGACTAGATAGACGTTCATAAGTCGAATGTAATGCAGCTTCTTTAAATGTCTGTAACATGTCTGGATAAGTACAAGCTGCTTCGGGATTAGCTTTTATTGACACTATATCACGGTAAGCAAATAGTAGTAAATCCAATGCCTGCTCCATCTCGCCTTTTTCTTTAAACAGCGGCAACCATTCTTCATGCACAACAAGCATTGCTTCATGTACATTCTGGCGAATTGCCTCTACTAATTTTAACACTGTTTTTCGAGCATGTGCAAACTGCTCATCATTTGCTAAAAATATCGCCGTTTCGAGCTCGTTCGTCATCATGCTCACTGTAGAAGCCATCGAGTAAGAAATATTGTGATCTTGCAAATGCTTTAACAATAAATGCCGAGGTATTTTTTGAAATTTAATATGCTGGCAGCGAGAACGAATCGTTGGTAATATTGATTGCATTTGTTCCGTTAGCAAAATCGCAGTGACCTCACCATCAGGTTCCTCTAAAAATTTAAGTATCATGTTTGCAGATGCAATATTGAGACGATCTGCATGATGAAGTACATAAATCTTACGTCCTTCTTCAACACCCATCATCTTCATCTCAGCAATTAATTCACGTATTTGATCAATTTTTATAAATTGACCTTCTGGATGAATTTGATGAATATTCGGATGATTGCCTGAATCAACACGTCTGCAATTTCGACATGTTTCACATGGAACATTTTGATTTGGTTGCTCACATAACATTAATTTGACAAAAAACTTCATAATATCTACTTTGCCTGTCCCTTTTTCGCCATCAAAAATGTATGCATGCGCTAATCTATTTTTGTCAAAAATCGTTTGAAGCTGCTTCATTACGACTGGTTGTAGTGTGAATAGCTCTTCAACATTCTTGGCCATATTATAAATTCCTTCCTATATCAATTACACGCCGTAATTGTTTCCCATTGCTCACTTTTAGTACAGAAAATCTGCGGTTTCAGAGCAGATAGATTAGTTACATACTAGTTGCAAGTAGGTCCTTAACCTAGTGTTGTAAAATTAACTGCTGAATAGATTTGAAAAAAGCCCGCGCCTACAAGAGAACAAGACACGGGTTTTACATATATAAATTAATTAATAAGCCTTTAATCTCACCGATTTTATCAAGAAGGTCAATTGCTTCCTTTTCTTCATCTAAAATATCTTGCGCAAGCTCCACAAGACGCGTATCAATAGTTTCAATAATTTTCAAGCGTCTTCCTTCACCAAAACGATTCCATGTATGGGATTGCTTTAATTCCATACCATGTTCTACAGTTTCTTGTAAAAATCGTTTAACAAGCATTTTAAAACGAGCAAGTTCTCGTAAATTACGTGATCTTGCAACACGGTCACCTGCTGTAGAAATATCACCTAACAATCGTGTAAGCTGTTCAGTTTGCAGTTTGGTTCCTTGCTTGACGACCATATCTCCAAATCGGTTATTTTGATTATTATTTTGTAGTGGCTCTTTGCGATTAGTATTTAACCCGACACGTATATCTTGATTGATCTTCAAGCTGTTTCCGCCCCCACTTGCCTTCTTTATCAAATACACAAAAGCTAGTTTATCATGTATTTACTTCGTATTTAAAAAGGCAATGATTTAAAAATGGTGAAACTGTTCAATTGGTAATACAAAAACAGTCGCTCCTCCTACCTCTACCTCCACAGGATAAGGTATATAGGAATCTGCATTTCCACCTAATGGTGAAACAGGTGCAACCATTTGTTCTCGTGCTCGACAATTATCACGAATAATATCTAAAACTTTGGGTATGAGAGAGTCTTCCGTCCCAATAAGAAACGTCGTATTTCCAGAGCGTAAAAATCCTCCTGTGCTCGCTAACTTAGTTGCGCGAAACTGATTTTTCGTTAAAGCATTCGATAAACGGCTGCTATCCTGATCTTGAACTACAGCTACGACTAACTTCATTCGCACTCACCCCTTTTATAAAATTCACTTAAATAGATTTTAATTACCTAAACAGTAACGTCTAAAGAAAATTTTAATTTTATTTAATAAGCGTTATAGTGCTCATTAAATAAATTTCACCTTGGTTAATTGTCGCTTCGCTTTCGCTGCAGAAAACATGTGCCGCTGTCGCAGATAAACAATGCGTCCAGATTTTGAATGGTACCGTAGCCTGCACGATGCAGGTCAGTTAGCCGTTTTCGCAGGATGCGAAGGTGTTTCAGGCTAACATCCTTTCGAAATTCGTGACACCTACTGAATGAAGTTAAAATAATAGATGTTACCATTATATCACAATGTGGTAGACAACTTCATTCTTTTACTGCATTACCTCATATAATAATGACCATACATCTTCAACAACACGCTCAATATTTTGGTCTGCATTGACGACATGTATACGCTCAGGATAACGCTCCACTAGCTGTAAATAGCCTTCCCGAACCTTCTTATGAAAAGCTAAACTTTCAACATCTAAACGATTTACTTCTCGCTCTCCGTGAGCATGAATACGTGCTAAGCCAACCTCTGGTGCAAGATCAAATAATATTGTCACATCCGGTAACTTCTTACCGATTGCAAACTCATTAATAGACAATACTTCATCGACGCCGATACCTCGTGCATATCCTTGGTATGCTAAAGATGAATCAATAAAGCGATCGCAAATAACCATTTTACCCGCATCCAAAGCAGGTCGTACTTTTTCAAAATAATGCTGACTTCTCGCCGCTGCATAAAGTAATGCCTCTGTACGCTCATCCATAGCTGTATGAGCAGGGTCTAAAATAATCGTCCTAATTTTTTCAGCAATCTCAATACCACCAGGTTCTCTTGTTGCTAATACATCAATATTTTCTTGTGCAAATCGCTCAGCTATTTTTTGAATAACCGTTGTTTTTCCAGCACCCTCTGGACCTTCAAATGTAATAAATAAATTGCAATTCATGCTGTTATTGCCTCCAACTATTTAATGACCTCAATCAATTTTTCTTCTAAACGGTGATTTCCTTGGAACGTCGCACCAGTAGCTAGTAATTCCTCAAGCTGACTCAGCTTTGCTACTGTTATTTTTTCACCCGGAACAAGCAATGGAATGCCTGGTGGATACGGAATAATCATACTTGCAGAAATACGTCCCATTGTACGCATATACGGCAACCATTCTTTTTCCGACTTTTCAATTTCATCAAAAGTATATGCTAGTTCCGTAATTGCCACAAAATTATAGGCTGTTTGAGAAGCAGTTATTTTTTCTGCCTTTGGTGTACTTAATAACAATGTTATAGCATCCTTAATATGGACACGTATTTCTGCAAATGGATAGCTATGTCCCTGTTTCAACAAAGGTAACACAAGCAATACTTGATTTGCATCTGCTAGTTCTGCATAGACTTGCTTTGCTTCTAATGCCTCCTGTAATTGAAAGCCGCTATAGCCATCAACGCGGAGCAATAATTTTATTGGATCATCTACTTCAATAACTTCCAAAGAGCCAATAGCCCGTAATGCCTCTACCCATTGATTCCTTTTTTCTATTATATATGCACCGTCACTCTCCATATATGTCTGTACATAATAACGTGCATCATCTAAAGAAGCTAATAAAAGATAGGATGGGCTACTAGATTGTAGCATACGTAAATAATGATTTATTTTGTCTACATCAATCAAGTCTGAATTAACATGCATAAAGGATGCCATTGTCATAGCAGGTAACGTTTTATGTGCAGATTGTACAACTATATCTGCACCAAATGTTAATGCTGATGGTTGAAATAAGGTACATGCACTAAAATGAGCTCCATGTGCTTCATCCACCAAAACAGGAATACCTTTTTCATGACAATACGTAATCTGCTGCTCTATTTCTTTAGATGTCATACCGTAGTAAGTAGGATATGTTAAAACTACTGCGCGAGCCTCTGGGAAATAATCAACAGCTTCTTTTAAATCTCTATAAGAAACATGCGTTGCAGTTAATGTTCGTTCATCCCATAGGGGCGAAACAAATACAGGCTTTGCTCCAACAAGCTCAATTGCGTGAAAAATAGACTTATGTGCATTACGTTGGACAATAATCGTATCCCCTCTTTTACATGTGGCATAAATCATTGCTAAATTGCCAACTGTAGATCCACCTACTAAAAAGAAGCTTTTCATTGCCCCATATGTATCTGCCAACAAATTTTCTGCTTCTAATATCATTTCCTCTGGATGATGTAAGTCATCAAGACCCGATAATTCAGTCACATCATAGCGCATTACATCTTTAAAGGCTCGTGGAAGATGGGACAGTTCTCCATGCTTATGCCCTGGTACATGAAAGGAAATATTTTGTTGTAGTCTAAAGCGCTCTAATCCTTCTACAATCGGCTTTTTCTTTTGCAAAACAAAACACCCATTTCCGTTATATTCTTATTTAATTATACGAAATTATAGCATGATAAAAAAGCTATCCTACCAAATAGGATAGCTTTTGCACCTGATCAATAATATTTATATCTTATTCACAAGAGAAATTATTCTTGTCTCCTTAAAGTTATATTATTTACTAGCCTTGACCGCCATTTCTTGTACTAGTTGTTCCACTAATTGTGGCACGAATTTTTCTAATACTGGATTCATCATCCCAGCTAAAAAACCGCTTGCTTTCATCGTTAAATTACCAATGAGCTGACATGATCCGTCCTGATTCTGTTTTATTTCAAAAAAACCATCACCATTTATCGGATCTGATAAACCTATTAAATCAAACATAACTTGATTAGGATTGGACTCTTTACACTTTAATTCAACCTTTACAGCTTTTTGGATAATTCCAAAATCCCCTTGAAATACCCAAATCATATTTTGTTCATTAGGAAATTCATGATGTAAATAACCTGGTATAAGTGCAGCCCATTCTTCTTTATTTTGAATAAACTCCTGCAACCTTACTTTCTCAATTTGAATATCTTCGCAATATAACCCCGTAGCCATTTCAATACACCCCTTTATTTGTTCATCCGCTGAAAGAAGTTAAATCAATGGCTCTTCACCATAGCGTGTGGTTGATTCCCGTTCCGACTGGGCGCTTTGTTGCTGACGCTACGCTTTCGCGCAGAGCAGAGCTTCCTGGTGGCGTCCGATGAGCCGCTTTGCTCGCTCCAGAGTCTCATCTGTGGCGCTAATCTCCAAGGAGTCTCTCAGCCGGAACGAATGTCAACTAATATACAGCGCATTTATTTTTAAAAATGTCATCCACAACTTTTGGTGATGAGCCAAATCAATTAAATTCTAACATTTTTAGGGTTTAGTAGTGGACCTAAGTTTAAATATACATAATTGTTTAGCCTTGAAAGAATACAAAAAAACCACTGATTTCTCAGTGGCTGCTGTGTGCCTAGCGACGTCCTACTCTCACAGGGGGAAGCCCCCAACTACCATCGGCGCTAAAGAGCTTAAC
>NZ_JARVRU010000080.1:0-36095 GCF_030209535.1 Lysinibacillus sp. fls2-241-R2A-57 | reverse complement strand
TCGCCCAGCCTCCACTCCAATCAACTTATATACATAGCATACGTTTTAACTAATGCCATCCACTACTTTTGGTGATGAGCCGAAATGGTATTTAAATCCCATATATTAGTGAGAATCAAATGTTAAAATTCTCATGGTGAATTAACAAAAGGTTACCCTACAAAAGATGTTTTAAACAACTTTATAAGACAACCAATTCCGATTCCGTGACATCCGCCGAAAGAAGTTAAATATAATATCGATGGATAGGACGTCCCACACTTCCATATTGTATATCCACCTTTAATAAATTTTGTTTTTCTAAAAAATCTAAGTAACGTCGAGCTGTTACACGGGCTGTTCCAATGTATGTGGACACTTCCTCTGCTGAAACCGCTTCGTTGCTTTCTTGAATATAAGCAAGCACTTTATCTAATGTTGCTCGGTTAAAACCCTTTGGTAGATCGTTAATGATAATTGCCTCAGTGACTGGCGGAACAACTATTTGATCAGGTATGCGCTGCTGCATTAGATGATCAACGTCATGTTGTGTTAGATCTTGCATGTCACTTATTTTCTTTTTATACGCTTGATAATTCATTAAAGTTTCCTCAATTCGTTCAAACGTAAAGGGTTTCATAATATAATCATAGACACCTAAGTGTAAAATTCGTTGCACAGTTGGCATATCATTAGCTGCGGTCACAGCAATAACATCAACCGGAAGATGTTCTTCACGTATTTTCCCTAGTGTAATAATGCCATTTTGCTCAGGCATAAAAATATCCATAAAGACAAGATCAGGTTTTAGTTGTTTAATTCTCTCAATACCTTCGATTCCATTGCCAGCATAGCCTATTAGCGAAAATCCTTTGATTTGTTCAATAAATTGCCTGTTCACTTCTCGTACCATCGGATCATCTTCAATTAATAACACTTTAATTACATTCATCTATTCTTCTCCTAACTCAAATAAGATTAAGAAACTTGTCCCTTTCAATAATTCACTCACTACTTCAATATCGCCATTGCCTTTCCTAACAATTTCATGTATTAAATGCAACCCAATTCCACGATTCTCACTTGCCTTCGTAGAAAATCCATTTTCAAACATACGTGCTTGCACCTCTTCAGACATTCCGATTCCATTATCAGAAACAGCAATCGCTAACACACCGTCATGCTCATCTACAGAAATTGCTACATATTTATCATCCTTGGAAAGAACGTTTAACGCTTCAAATGCATTTTCAATTAAATTGCCTAATAAAACAACAAAATCGTGATGATCTAATAAAGGTGGAAAACGTTTAAAATGACTTTTTCGGTCAATTTCCACTTGTATTCCCAATTCCTTGCCATAACTAACTTTACTTAGCAATAATCCTGAAATATTTTCATTATGAAAGCGTTCATTCAAAAACTTCGTTAAAGAGGCTTCATTTTCGGTAGTAGCTGTAACGTATTCAAGAGCTTGCTTTGTATGTCCCAACTGTAGAAGCCCCGCAATCGTATGAAGTTTATTTTTATGCTCATGCGTTTGTACACGCAGTGCTTGAACAAAAGCTGTAACACCTGTTACCTCTTCCGCAAGCTTTTTCACCGCTGTTAAATCTTTAAACATGGCAACTGCACCGACTAACTCACCATTTACAATAATCGGAACTCGATTACTCAAAATACTATGATGATTGATGTATAACTCTTGATCATATACAGGAGTTGCCGTTTCAACAATTTCAGGCAATCGCGTATCCGGCAAAACATCGTAAATCTTTTCACCGATACAATCCTCTATCTTTCTAGTAACGCCTAATATATCTGCTGCTTTTTCATTAAAAATTGTAATATTCATTTCCTTATCAACCGCTATAATGCCTTCATGCATAGCATTGAACGTTTCTGTTCGTTCCACATACATCTTTGCAATCTCATGAGGTTCGAGCCCAAACATTTGCTTTTTAATATGTCGCCCAAGTGTGTATGCCCCCCAAATACTAAAAACAAGTGATATGAGAATAGTAATAAAGATGTCATGCTCATAATTTTGCAATATATCTCTAAAGGTTGGCAGTGAATATCCTACAACAACTATGCCAACTTGTTCTTTTTTATCATCAATGATAGGAACAAAAGCTCGAATCATTACACCGGCTTCCCCTTGTGCCTTCGATACATAATAATGCTCACTAAAGGCAGCATTTAAATCCTGTGATTCACTACGTTTCCCTATTTCTTTACGGACTGGGTGTGATAATTTAACGCGATCCATATTCATCACAACAATATACTCTGCTTTATTAACAACACGAATACCATCTACAATTTTATTGACATTTTTCGCCGCTTCTTTAATATTGTCATTTTTTAAATGCATACTTATCTCTGGCACATTCGACACAGTCCGCGCAACGAGCATAGCACGCTGACCAAAATCCTTTTCTTGCTCAGTTAATAGATTACCAAGTACAAAAATGCCACCAAGTAAAAAGGAGAATGCAATGATTAAAAATGTCACTAACAGTATTTTGCCGTTTACGGGCATTTTCATCATTTAAAGATTCCTTCCTTTCCAATCTGCATTTGCCTAATATACATACTTCTACTAATGATTGATATGCCTTTAAGATTATCTTCAAAAAATTCTTTTGACAACACTTTTAGTTGACATAAGTAAGAGAAAATGATGAACTTAATGAACAATATTACAAAAAAGTGCTATAAAACGGAATTTTCTATCATTTATTATTTTTGTATTATAACAATAATCAATTGGTTTTAGAGTACCATAACAGATTGAATTGTTGAGAACACTACATTTCTTTTAAATTATTGGAAAATATACTTAATGAACGATATGTTTCTTATTTTCTAAATCTCTTTTTTTTAAAAGGATTCGCTATGATAATTCTAGTGAAAACGATATCAAAAAGAAAATTTAGAAAAGAGGTAGCATAAAATGAAATTACTGAAAAATTTGACTGTTCAGGTTATAGCTGCGATCATTTTAGGGGTTATTGTCGGAGCACTCTTCCCTGAGTTTGGTGCGAGCCTTAAAATTTTAGCGGATTTATTCATCAAGTTAATTAAAATGTTAATCGCTCCTATTATCTTCTTAACAGTTGTAATTGGAATCGGTAGTATGGGTGATATGAAAAAGGTTGGGAAAATCGGAGGTAAGGCGTTGCTGTACTTCGAAATTGTCTCTACTATTGCCTTAGCAATCGGGATTGCTGTTGCAATGATCGTTAGCCCAGGTACTGGATTAGATACATCTGGTGCTGCCGAAACTGACATTTCAAAATATACATCGGCTGCGGCAGAGACTGAGCAAGGCTTAGGTGCTTTCATCTCTAGCATTATTCCTGAAAACGTAGTAGGTGCACTTGCAACAGGACAATTACTTCCTGTGTTATTCTCTGCAATATTATTCGGTTTAGCGGCTGCCTCTATTGGTGCACCTGCAAAACCTGTCATTACATTTTTTGAACAAGTGGCAGAAATTTTCTTCAAAATCGTAAGTATGGTCATGAAAATATCTCCAATCGGTGCATTTGGTGCAATGGCCTATACAATTGGTAACTTTGGATTGAAATCGTTAAGCAACTTAGGTCTATTAATGGCTGCAGTATATATTACAATGTTCTTATTTGTAGTCGTTGTTTTAGGCACAATTGCAAAATACTTCGGCTTTAACATTTTCAAATTCATCGCTTATATTAAAGAGGAAATTTTCTTAGTAATCGGTACATCATCATCTGAATCTGCTTTACCTTCAATGATGCGTAAATTAGAAAATTTCGGTTGCTCCAAACAAGTAGTTGGATTAGTAGTGCCAACAGGTTATTCTTTCAATCTTGATGGAACTTCCATCTATCTATCAATGGCTGCATTATTCATTGCACAAGCATACGGCATGGACTTGACATGGATTCAAATCATTACACTTCTTGGGATATTAATGATTACATCTAAAGGTGCAGCTGGTGTTACAGGATCTGGGTTTATCACATTAGCAGCGACACTTGCTGCCTTCCCAATGATTCCAGTAGAAGGTATTGCGCTACTAATTGGTGTTGACCGCTTCATGTCAGAGGCACGTGCCGTAACAAACTTAATTGGTAACGGTGTAGCTTGTGTAGTCATATCAAAATCAGAAAAAGAGTTTGACGTAGAAATGCAAGAACGTGCACTTCAAGGTAAAACTACTATTGTATCTTAGGAACAAATGCGCTAAAGCGCTCGTTTACATCCGACATGCGCTGGAGAGCCCGAAGCAAAAGTAAACGCTCCACCACTTTTGCCCGAGGGATCGAAACGACCTCGAGAATGTAACGCTTTAGCCTAGACGAAAACTATAACCTTGGTTAGTTTCTTTAATAGCAAGAAAGGGTAGTGAGACAGCTTAGTTACTGTTTCACTACCCTTTTTTATTTACTATATTGTTCAAGCAAGCGTTGCGTATTTGTTGATTGCTCAAGTGCTTTTTTCTCTTTTGTCCAATATATTAAATATTGCTTATCTCCAACATTAAAAACCATCTGTTGTAATTCTTTACTTAGCTCAGAGCTAATAGCTACCTTTAAAACATCCACCTCATATAACGGCTCACCCTTAATTTCGTAAACGATATGATAGACTGGCTTCTCTTCAAAAATAGCTCTTTCTTTTTTGCTTAGTTTTTTAACATGGCTTAGAGGACTTTTTTCACTATAAACCGTTGCATCCTTACCTGTTGACTTAAATAAAGATTGCTCGCCTTTAAAAAGCTCAATTGCATCAATTTCTGCTGCGTGATCTAAAATGCGAGAAATAGCCTCTTCCTCATTTTTTTCACGAAAATGCATAGTAAAAGCGACAATAAGTATTATTACAGCAAATATGACTAATTTCCATCTGCGTTTATTCATTTGTTAGTACCCATTCAATACTTTTTTGACAAAGCGATTGATATCTACATCCGCCCCAATGACAAGCATAATATCTCCTAGCAAAATTTTATCACTTGCCTGTGGAGATACGATTATATCTGAACCACGCTTAATGCCTACAATATTAATGCCGTACTTTGCACGAATATCTAAGTCCATAACGGAGTAACCTGCAATCGTATCATTGGCCTTAATCTCCATAATTGAATGTTCATCTGAAAGCTCTAAATAATCAAGCACTGTATTAGACAGCATATTATTGGCAATACGTATTCCCATATCACGCTCAGGATGAACGACAAAATCTGCACCAATTTTGCGCAGTACTTTTTCATGGTAGTCATTCTGAGCCTTTACAGTAATCTGTTGAACACCGATTTCTTTTAAAATGATGGTCGTCAAAATACTAGCCTGAATATCTTCACCAATCGCTACAATCACATGCTCAAAATTACGAATACCTAATGAATTTAATACCGATTCATCTGTCGAATCTGCGATAACAGCCTGTGTGGCAATAGAAGCAAATTCGTCCACCCGCTCTGAGGAATGGTCTATCGCCATAACTTGTGCGCCTTGACTCATTAGTTCCCGGACAATGCTACCTCCGAAACGTCCAAGTCCAATGACAGCAAACTCTTTTTTCATCATTAAAAATCCCTCCGAAAACTACTATACCATTATTGTAACGCATTCTCTGTTATATGTATCGTCAAAACAAGCAACTATTCGTCCCTAAAAGACATCTATCAATTATCCTCGGCATAATTGCGTCTGGAATCGATCGGCTTCACCCCTTTTCGCTCGGGTCATAGCGTTTTGCACTCGACTCCCTCTATACTCAGGTGACATCACAACTGTAGTGATAACTGAAATTATATTTTCACATAAAAAAGACGGGGAATTATTTCTCCCCGCCTCTTAATCTGCTATTATTCTGCGTTGCGCATTTCATCTAAAACGCGATTCACACGTTTTTCTAGCATTTTCATACCGCTACCACCTGCTTGCATGTGACGAAGCTGACCATCTTTATCGAAAACAAAATACGCTGGTACGTATTGGTTTTCAAATGCATCTGTTAACTTTAATTCGCTATCAACAAAGATTGGTTGTACGATGTCATGCTCTGCTGCTACCGATTTGATTGTTTCTAAATTTGTATCTTCCTCAGAGCGTGGCATATGCACTGCGATTACGTTTAACTCATCTTTGTATTGATCACGGAAATTGTTCACATCTGGCATTGCCTCTTTACATAAATGGCAACTAACCGACCAGAAGTGGATTAACGTAGGTTTTTCGCCTACTAATTCCGCTTTTGTTACTTCACCATTTAACCAAGTCGTTGCGCCTACAAGTTCAGGCATTTGTTCACGAAGTTTCATAAAACATTCTCCTTTTCCTTTTTTCGGATCATCATCAAAACTTGTGGTTGATTTCCGTTCCGGCTGGGCGCTTTCCTGGGGGCGTCCGATGAGCCGCTTCGCTTCGCTGCAGGGTCTCATCTGTGACGCTAATCCCCAAGGAGTCGCCCAGCCTCCACTCCAATCAACTTATTTACATAGTAGACGTTTTAACAAAAGTCATCATCCACAATTTTTGGTGATAAACCTTTTTCTATATAGCAAGTTTAAAAAAATCCCCACAAACTTGCTGTGGGGACTCTTTATTTTTGAATGATCTAAAACTCTAAATTAAAGAGTTGCTTGACCTGGGCGCCAGTTTGCTGGGCAAAGACCACCAGTTTGTAAAGCTTGAAGTACACGTAAAGTTTCATCTACATCACGGCCGATGTTGTTATCGAATACAGTTTGGTATTTTAATTCGCCTTCTGGGTTGATGATGAATAAGCCGCGTAGTGCGATACCTTCTTCTTCAATTAATACACCATATTCTTTTGAAATTTGGTGATTTGTATCTGCTGCTAATGGGTATTTTAACTCACCAAGACCATTTTTAGTGCGGTCAGTGTTAATCCATGCTAAGTGAGTGTGGATTGTATCAGTAGAAACACCGATTACTTCTGCATCTAAGTCTTCGAACTCATCGTAACGATCGCTCATTGCAGTGATTTCTGTTGGACATACGAAAGTGAAGTCCATTGGATAGAAGAAAAGAACTGTCCATTTGTCTTGTGCTTTAATGTCTTCTAATGATACTTTACCAAATGATTTGTCTGCAAGTACCGCTTCCATTGTAAAGTCAGGTGCTTGTTTACCTACCATGCGTTCTGCCATTATAAATCCCTCCGATTATATATGTAGTGTATATATTCCATTCGCACCAGCGAACTCGTCTTCTACGATAACAGAGTAATCGTAGTTTTTCAAACAAGTAAGCCTCACTGAAGTACATGATTTAAATTATCTGACAAATTTTCATCAATTTCCCAAGTGGAATGGCTACTACAGCATATTTATTAGCTATTTTTCACAATTTTATTCTAGAATTAACAACATTTCAGCTCACCACCATTACGTTTGGTTGATTTCCGTTCCGACTGGAGCTTTGTTGCTGTCGCTTCGCTTTCGCACAGATAAAACATTTGTTGTTGCTGTCGCTTCGCTTTCGCATGTAGCTTTTGAATAAAGTTCGATTAAAAGTAAGTTGCAATCGCTGATTTTATACAAAAAGAAACCAACTGTTTTGAAACAAAGTTTGATCATAACAGTTGGTTCTTTATTTATCTAGTTTGATTTTTATAATAAAGATTGATTATTTCTGGATGCGAATCTTCAATTAAAGCTCCCCCGTTAGCCATCCATGAAGCGTAAAAAAAAGCACTTCACACGATGATTAAGTTCTTTCATAGGAGTTTAAGTACATTCACACAGACGATATAAAACTACATAAGGACCTTCGTAAACCTAGCAATATACTTTGCACCTGTTAGTTTAAGAGAACCCATGTTACATATGAATATTATTTAGTATAATTCTTTTAGGCTCTGTTAAAGAAAAATGTTGATTAATCGTTAATGAATATGGAGAATGGGTTTCACTATATAACATTGACATTGAGCAGTTTAGTCCAGTAGCATTTTCGTTTCGCACCTATGAAAAGAGTGTTTGCGAAAGATTGTACATAATCTTGGAAGGTTAGTAAACAAATTGAAGTATATTTATTAATCGTAATAAATAGTATGACTTCTCTTTATCAATATTTAAATAATGATGCATGAAAAGGAGTTGATGAAAGTGATAGAAGACCTATCCAAAGAAGAACATGGTATGAGTGGAACCGTCCGTTCTAAATTAGCTGATAAGAACTTAGAAGTGTGGATTGAAGAAGACGTGAGCATTGAGTATGTCAATTTATGTGCAAAGTCTCTAAGCAGTATAGATGATAACCTTATAGAAGACATATGCAAAGCAGCCATCTCTTACTCCGAAGACTTCTGTGAAATGGTTGGACAAGAGCCTCCTAAGATTGAAAAGATGAGGGACATCCTTCAGTATGTAGAATTTGGCTCTATGCTTGTAGATGAGCCAGAGGATAAATCGGTACCAGTTGTCCATTTAACAGGAGGTTGTGAGTGGGAACCAGAGCATGGGATTGAAGTCATTATCCGCAATGGAGAATTAATCTACCTGGGAGCTTACAATGGTGCATGGGCGTGGGGAGAACTGGAACACTATGAGGAAGACTATAACTATGCCTTTGTGGTAAAACAAAGTGTAGATATAGAAAAAGAGAACTAAGATTAATATTAACAACTTGTCCTTTGTTAAAAATGAGCTTGGAGAATCATTTTCAAGCTCATTTTTTCTTGTATTTTTTTTACTAAAGCACCCTATAGTTTAAGAAAGAGATTATAACCTCTTTATATTTTTAAATATTAAATATTGTATATCTTTTTACTTTTCTCCTCTTGATATTGTTTTGTATGCATGGATTATGTTTCCTTGATTATCGTATAGTATAGCTGTACCATCAGTTGCATTGTATTTTTCCATTAATTCATTAACCATATGTTCTTGATATTCTTCTAATTCTTGTGGTGTTATCTTATTACTTGATACTTCTGTGTTATTTTCTTGCGTCAAAATAGAATGAGGAACGAAAAGAACGCTACTGCTGAATAGAATTGTAGTTAATATTTTTTTCATTTATACAGTCCTCCTTTCTCTGTTGTATATTTTTTCCACTTATTAGTCTATATATGTGCAAGTTATGTTATAGAGATGATATTTATTACGTTAATTTTTTGGTCAAGCTGTAAAAATTCACGACATCTACTTACCTCTTGTTGAAATAAAACCATTAAATCCACTATGTAGATGCGATGCGTGTAGCACTAACAAGAAAGATTGGCTGTTACAGGCTCTTAAATGAGATTAAGGAGCTTGTGATGGTTGGAAAGTAGAGTAGATGAATCATGCACAGGTTAATTGTGGCTGTAGGAGCAACTGTGAGAGCATAACAAAAGGACTTGTATATATGAAAATCAATCATAAACACAAGTCCTGTTCTTATCAACCTAAAGCCCCTCGTTAGTTGAATAAACAAATCTATAGTCGGATAACAATTACTTAGATCTTGGTAACGTAAAATTATTATCATAATAAACAATGATTGGGTAATAATATGTTTATCTTATAAAACTGGGGTGAAATAATGAAAACAATGCTACTAACATTGGGTGTCTTATCCAGTTTCCTTCTTATATCCTTTTTACCAACTGAAACATCAAACCAAAGAACGTCAGCCTCAGAAACCTCTACACCTAAATTAGAATATCCAGATAATCAAAGTAAAACTTTTATCGAAGAAGATGAATTCTATAACAAATTAGATAAAAACATCTACGAAGAGTATAAAGATGCTGCATTCAGTATGAGAAAAAAAATCTCCTTTAAAGAGGTAGCAGATACAGAACTAGTATTCAAATTGAAAACTAAACTCGGTACAGAAAAAATAGATAATCTAAACTCGCCTCATATTCATTCCAATCGCCAAGTATATTTTATGGGTTCTTTTCATCAAAATGAAAAAGAAGAATGCCATAAATATGTAGTAATAGACGCTGAAACACAAAAGGTACTTCTTAGAGGAGACCAATATCATCTGTACGATAATCCTTATAAGCAAACAAACTAAGCCACCATAAAAAACTTGGTGGTTTTTATATTAGTTTCTTACTCGAACATCCAGTCTTTCTTACATTAACCTGCTCCGTTCGTTCAATAAAGGAAAAAAGGGCTGCCTATGCAACTCAATGATCTTTAAGTGGCAATCTAGGATAGAAAAAGTCTTAGAATGCCACTACCTTATTGAACTACTGCACTGAACTATGGGACTCTATATCAAAATCCACATCCTGAATAAATTCGATAACCTCTCCATTAGGACTGTGGATTAGAGCGTTTCTGATAATAAGAGGAGGCTCTCCGAGAGTTAGATTGTCTGCTTCCACATAAGGTTTTGCCCCATGAGCAAGTGCCGTTTGAAACGCTTTGTCGACATCTTCCACATAAAACGCTAGGTGAAGCATAGCTCCGTAAGCAACTTCCTCTTCCGACCGCGCTTTCTTCCCTTGTGCTGGAATGACAGCATCGTCATCAAAAACCTCGAGACATGTTCGGCCATCGGGAGAGATCAGCATCGAAGCTTCCTTGATATGAAACGAAGGAAGGCTCCAATGATGTCCACGCTTAAATCCCAATGCTTCAATGTAAAACCGGATTGTTGCCGGATAATCTTTTGCCTGAATTGCAATATGAGCAAGACCTTTGATATTCAAATATCATTTCCCCTTTCTGATGAATTTAGTATAGAATAGTGTTGCAAGGAAATACATACAATAAAAAAGGAGATTATCGCTTTACACTTTCCAAAAATAACGAAAATCGATTAATTTTATTCATTTTTGAAAATGCATTTGGAGGAATTATATATGGAACATTGGATGGATGAAACTGATTACCACATCATGCGTCTTCTTCAGCAGAATGCACGTATTTCCATTTCACAAATAAGTAAAGATGTGTCCATGTCCCAGCCCTCGGTAAGGGAACGAATAAAAAGGCTTGAGGAGAAAGACATCATCTCGGGTTATACGGTAACCTTTCGCCATCAGGCGCTAGGCCGAGGGACCACGGCATTCTTTCTTATTAAAACAGAGCAATGTCAAGCACTGGTGGATTTTTGCGAACGAAATCCCGTTGTAACTGATATGTTTCGAATTAGTGGTGAATACAATTATATGATCAAGATTCAGACTGCTTCCATAGAGGATATTGGTCAATTTCAAGATTCTATTATAAAGTTCGGACCGTCCAAGTCCCTTATCAGCTTGAAAAACCTGATTGAGAATCGAATTCTACTAGAGGCACCATTCTCAAAATAGACACAGCTATGCAACTCATTTGTTGAACAATGGAGCTCCCATAGAAGTCATACAAAGTCTTATGGGACACGAGAAAAGCGAAACAACTAGGATCTACGCTCAATTAAGCGGGAGGCTAAGGAAAGAGTATTATCAGAAGTACTTTTAAATGTAAAAGGAGCAATGTCTTAAAAGACTTTGCTCCACTTGACTAAAGCACCCGTTAGCCATCCATGTAGCGCAAAAACAAGCGCTACACCACAGAAAATGAAAGATGATTACGTTCTTTCACGGGAGCTTAATAAGAAACTTACTTCCTTTTTAGTATTTTTGATTAAAAACATAGCCCACCAAACAATTAAACCTATATGGTTTCAATGGGCATTTAGCCATTTCTTAAACGAATTGACTACGTTCGTTGAACACTCCATGAAAAAAGAAAGCACAACCCCGCCTTTTATAAAGATAGTATAAATACGCATATTATCTAGTTGTGTAGGGAAGTAACTCTACCTTGACCTTCAGTTTAATATCTATAGGCGACTCTTCCTCTTCTACAACGTAAGATATGACATAAGCGCCTTCGGGGAATCCGTCAAACACCTTTTCAAAACTTTCTTTACTGTCTAAAACACCACTTGTTACAAGTGTTTCTTTATCTATATTTCGAATTTTGAATAAAAAGCTTTCAGTACCGGTATTTAATAAGGATATTTTAAATGGCATATCACCAGAATAAGTAAAATAAGATTTACTTTCACCTATTGGAGACGCTATTTCTTCATCAATCTCAAGAGGATGAAAACCTCCTCCTTGATATTTCTCCATCTCTGTGACATCTAAGATAACAGGTTCTTTTTTTACAACTTCTAACGCTTCTTGTGACGCTTCTTTTGAAGATGGTTCTTCTGTTTGAGATGAAAATGCATTACACCCTGATAAGAGTATAATAAAAGTACATATACAAGCTAATTTATAAATCCTCATAACTTCTCCTACCCAAATGGTTAATACTTATAATTATACCATAAATTAAACATCAACTTAACATCTCCCACTTGATTTGACTGAGATAATTAATATAAATTACATTTTCTTCTTCATACAGATAGGTAAGCCTTTGAAATTATCGCCAGCTTTTCCCCCTGTCGACACTTGCCTTTCAGCAATCCTCCTATTTCGTGCTTTGGCACTTATAAGGAAACGTTTCGCACAGTACATTTCTTCACAATCTCAAAGTGATATTATCACAAATTTCCAATCATAAAACCTCACCTCTAAAAATCTATAGAGGTGAGATTTTTTTAATCAAACTTTATTACAAATTATCAATCTTTATAATAAATGATCAAACTTTTTTATAAAGCTACATCGCACAGTTAAAACATTTGTTGCTGTCGCTTCGCTTTCGCACAGAGCAAGCTTCCTAGAGGGTCCAATGAGCCGCTTGGGCCAAAACGACGTTGGTCACGAAGGCGTTATCACAAGACGCGATACTTTTAGCTTTCGTTCCTCTACTTGCTCGCTCCAAAGTCTCATCCATGACGCTAATCTCCAAGATGTCGCCCAGCTGGAACGAATTATCAACCTATATACACGGAAAATGTCCTCCACAACTTTTGATGATGAGCCATTTTTTTCACGCGTCATTTATGTATAATTTCTAAAAATTTTATCTACTTTTTTTTCATCGAAAACGATTGCAAATTCTTTATTATTATGTATAATTGTAATGGTTTTAGTAAACTAAAAGTTTCGTTAAAGTAAACTTCATATTTCAAAAGTTTATGATTGCTAAACTTCTTCTAGGAGGGAAAAGATGCAAATAGGAGCAAAAATCAAAGGGCTTCGTTTAAAAAAAGGTCTTACCCAAGAGGAACTTGGAGAACGTACAGATTTAAGTAAGGGGTATATTTCACAATTAGAGCGTGATCTTAATTCCCCTTCCATTGAAACGCTATTTTCAATATTAGAAGTTTTAGGGTCAACACCAAAAGAATTTTTCGATGATGAAGTACCTGAACAAAAGGTTGTATATACAGAAGAAGATCAATCCACATATACAGACGAAGAAAAAAAATATGAAATCCAATGGCTTATTCCTACATCTAATGAAAAAGAGATGGAGCCAATATTCTTGACACTTGCTGCTGATGGCGAGTTCAAACATTTTGAACCCTCGCTCTCGGAAACATTTATTTATGTTGTCAAAGGGCGTATTCGTCTCGTTTTAGGAGATGAACAGTATATAGCAAGTGAAGGCAATGCTCTCTATTTTGATGCGACAGATCATCATCAAATTTTTAACGCACATGCTGCGGAAACAAAAATTTTACTCGTCGCAACGGATTCATATTTATAGCTTAAGGAGGCGCATCTATGACAACGAATTCAATTATCCGCTTTGAAAATGTTTCAAAGTCCTTTAATGACGGCACGGTCGTCTTAAAAAACATTAACTTGGAGCTAGAAAAAGGGAAGTTCTATACACTACTAGGTCCTTCTGGTTGTGGTAAAACAACGATTTTACGTATTATTGCTGGTTTCACAGAACCGACGACAGGAGAAATCTATTTTCACGATAAAAAAATCAACTCAGTGCCAGCAAATGAACGCCAAGTAAACACTGTTTTTCAGGATTATGCGCTATTTCCTCATTTGAATGTTTTTGAAAATGTAGCATTTGGACTTCGCATTAAAAAACTTCCTGAAAATGAAATTAAAGATCGTGTTGCCGAGGCACTAAAATTCGTAAACCTAGCAGGCTACGGCAATCGTGAAATTTCAGAGATGTCTGGTGGTCAACGTCAACGTGTTGCTATTGCTCGTGCAATTGTGAATGATCCTGAAGTGATTTTACTAGATGAGCCTCTTTCTGCATTAGATTTAAAACTACGTACTGAAATGCAGTATGAACTACGAGAATTACAACAACGCCTTGGGAAAACATTCGTCTTCGTCACACACGATCAGGAAGAAGCACTTGCTATGAGTGATGAAATATTTGTCTTAAGTGAAGGTGAAATTCAACAATCAGGTACACCAGTAGATATTTATGATGAACCGATTAACCGCTTCGTTGCTGATTTTATTGGTGAATCAAATATTGTTCCTGGCGTAATGATTGAAGATTTTAAAGTAGAATTTGCCGGTAAAGTTTTTGAATGTGTCGACCAAGGAATGAAGCCAAATGAAAAAATCGATATTGTCATTCGCCCAGAGGATTTGGAAATGACAACAATCGATAAAGGTAAACTTGTCGTGAAAGTTGATACTCAATTGTTCCGTGGGGTGCATTATGAATTATCCACGTATGACAAAGATGGAAATGAATGGCTCGTACATTCATTAAAAAAAGCTGAAGTAGGGACAGAAATTGGCTTAGACTTTGATCCAGAAGCCATTCATGTAATGCGTTTAAATGAGACAGAAGAAGAGTTCGATAAACGTTTAGAAGCATATGGAGAAGACGAAGATGCAAACTAAGACATCTAAATCAGCTTTATTTCCATATGTTTTATGGATTGCATTGTTTGTTATCGCGCCAATTGCACTTGTTGTTTACTATTCCCTACTAGATATACATGGCAATTTCACGCTCGATAACTATAAAGCGTTCTTTTCTTCTGTATATTTAAAAATGACATTAAGTTCATTCTGGTATGCGTTTTTAATTACGTTCTTTACGTTACTTATTTCGTATCCAACAGCTTATTTTTTAACTAAAACGAAACATAAGCAGCTTTGGCTTTTACTAATAATTATTCCTTCTTGGATTAATCTTTTGTTAAAGACATATGCTTTTATCGGGATTTTCGGCTTGTACGGCCCGATCAATGCATTTATCGAAGTGTTTGGCTTTGATCCGAAGCAAATGCTATTTACTGATATTAGCTTTGTATTCGTATCCGTTTATATTTTTATTCCATTTATGATTTTACCGATTTTCAACTCATTGGATCGTTTAAATCCGACTCTTGTTTACGCTGCACGTGATTTAGGAGCATCTGCCTTTACTACATTCCGTCGCGTTGTGTTACCTCTAACAATGGACGGTGTTAAATCAGGTATTCAAGTTGTCTTTATCCCTGCATTATCACTCTTCATGATTACTCGTTTAATTGCAGGGAACCGTGTCATTACACTTGGTACAGCTATTGAACAGCAATTCCTTGTAACTCAAAACTGGGGAATGGGTTCAACAATTGCCGTTTTCTTAATTTTATTCATGGTGATCGTTATGTTAATTACAGGACAAAAAAAGGATAAAGGAGGTCGCGTACGATGAAAAAACTTTCTGCATCAGCAAGAGTGTATTTAGCGATTGTTTTTATCGTCTTGTATGCACCTATCTTCTATTTAATCTTTTATTCGTTCAATAGTGGCGGATCAATGAATAATTTTGAGTCCTTCACGTTAGAACATTATAAAGCTGTCTTTGAGGATTCACGTCTACTCGTTATTCTAATTAACACAGTTATCGTGGCATTACTTTCGGCATTGATTTCTACAATCATCGGAACGCTAGGAGCCATTGGCATTGTCACTGTTAAAAATTCAAAAATGCGCAATACACTACTTTCTTTAAACAATGTGTTAATTGTTAGCCCAGACGTTATTATTGGTGCAAGCTTTTTAATTTTATTTACGATGATTGGCGTTAAACTAGGCTTTGCTTCTGTGTTATTAGCACATGTAGCATTCAGTGTCCCAATTGTTGTACTGATGGTCTTACCGAAACTGTTAGAAATGAATAAATCATTAATCGACGCTGCATTAGATTTAGGAGCAACGAAAAAAGATGTGATGATGCGTGTTATTTTACCGTATATTCAGCCCGGTATTTTTGCAGGGTTCTTTCTTGCCTTAACGTATTCTCTAGATGATTTCGCGGTAACGTTTTTCGTGACAGGTAACGGCTTCAGTACATTATCTGTTGAAATTTACTCTATGGCACGTGCCGGTATTTCCTTAACAGTTAATGCAATTTCTGGTTTAGTATTCCTTGTTACGGTTATCGTCGTAATTGGCTATTATTTCATTACAAGCCGCGTTAGTAAAAGAACGGAGGGACAACAATGAAGCAATTAATTCAAGCTACCATCGCTATACTTGTCGTTTCCGCCCTTTTGTTCTATGCTGCTGATGCCTTGAGTGCTAGTGGTGGGAAAAGTGGAAAAAATACGTTAACGATTTTTAACTGGGGAGAATATATCGATCCTGATTTGCTGAAGCAATTTGAAAAAGAAACAGGCATTCATGTCATATACGAGACGTTTGATTCCAATGAAGCGATGATGACAAAAATTAAACAAGGTGGTACAGCTTACGATATTGCCATACCTTCTGAATATATGATTGAAAAAATGAAGGAAGAAAACTTACTTATTCCTTTAGATAAAACAAAAATCCCTAACTTAAAAAATATCGATCCTTATTTTTTAGATTTACCATTTGATGAGAACAATAAATATTCTGTTCCATATTTCTGGGGAACAGTCGGCATTGTCTATAATCCAAAGCTCGTTGGAGATCTAGACTTCTCTTCTTGGGAGGACTTATGGGACCCTTCATTAAAACGTAAAGTCTTTTTAGTGGACGGGGCACGTGAGGTAATCGGTATGGGCTTAAACAATCTTGGCTACTCACTGAACTCTTTAAATGACCATGAGCTACGTGAAGCTACTGATAAACTAATTACATTGGCACCAAATGTCAAAGCTATTCTCGGGGATGAAATTACGCCGCTGATGATTAATAATGAAGCAGCTGTGGCACTCACTTGGTCTGGGCAAGCAGCTGACATGTTATCAGAAAATGAGGAGCTAGACTTTGCTGTACCAAAGGAAGGCTCGAACTTATGGTTTGATAGTATGGTCATTCCGAAAACTTCAAAAAATATAGATGGTGCCCATGCCTTCATTAATTTTATGCTGAAAGCAGAATCAGGTGCTAAAAATGCTGATTTCGTAGGGTACTCTACTCCAAATATTGCAGCAATGAAATTAATGGATAAGGCAGTTGTATCTGATGAGCGCTTCTATCCCACTGAAGAACAGCGCAAAAAATTAGAAGTTTATAAAAACCTAGGCCCTGATTATTTAGGCAAATACAATGAGCTGTTTTTAGAATTTAAAATGAGTATTCGATAACCTCGGCTGTTCTCACGTTGCTAACGTTGAGAACAGCTTTTTTCGTTTAGTTACGGTTTAGTTAGAGGTACTACTTAGGGGCAGTATTTATTTTAACAATAAGAGTCCCCATAACTTTACCAGCGAATCTTTTATTTCAGACTTCTAGTCAATAGCAATGGTACAAGCCTTATGGTAGACTGTAATATATTTGAATAAAGAAGGGGGTATTCGATGACCCAGCAGAAGTCTAATAAGGCGGCTTTGTATATTTTAATGTTTAATATGTTTATAGCAATGGGGAGTATTGGAATTATTATTCCTGTCATGCCTGAGTATTTAAAACTATTTGGTGCTGCAGGACAAATCCTTGGAATGTTGATTGCAACTTTCGCCTTAGCGCAATTCGTATTTTCTCCAATTGCTGGGAATCTTTCGGATCAATATGGTCGAAAAAATCTTATTATTTTCGGTCTTATCGTTACAGGACTTGCACAAATTGGTTTCGGGCTTTCTACTGATGTGTGGATGCTCTTCTTGGCACGCTTTTTAGGTGGCCTTGGATCTGCGTTTGTTGCACCTCCTATCATGGCTTTTGTGGCAGACATTACAACTTATGAAGAACGAGGTAAAGGGATGGGTATGCTTGGGGCAGCAATGTCTTTTGGTTTTATGATTGGACCAGGCATTGGTGGATTCCTATCAAAAGTTAGTTTACACTTCCCATTCTATACTGCTGGATGTGCAGCTATCTTAGCAGCTATTTTATCGTTCTTTTTATTACCTGCTACAAAACCAAATAAAGCGCAAAAAGCAAAGAAGCAAGACAACCTTGCGAAGCAAATGGTACGTTCAGTACATATGCCTTACTTTGTAATGCTCATTATTATGATGGTATTCTCATTTGGGATTGCTAACTTCCAAACAACATTATCATTATTTGTTACAGACAAATTTAATTACACACCTACAGATATCGCTATTATCTTAGTTGTTGGTGGAGCATTTGGTGTTGTTGTCCAAATGTTTGTGATTACGCCACTCTTTAAGCGCTTCGGCGAAATGAAAGTAGTGTTAGTTAATTTATTTATTGCATCCGTATCGATTTTCTTAATATTATTTGTGTCTGGCTTTGCACTTATTTTAGTTGTAGCGACAATCTTCTCTACTGCTACGACATTGATTCGCCCAGCTGTCAACACATTGATTTCGAAGCTTGCTGAGAATGAGCAAGGCTTTGCAGCTGGTCTGAACAATGCATATATGAGTCTTGGTAATATGATTGGTCCAGCTTTAGCAGGTATATTATTTGATTGGAATATGAACAGCCCTTATATTTTCGGGTCTATTATTTTAATGGCTTGCTTCTTCCTTGCCCTTATTTGGACAATGAAAAAAGCACCACACCTTTTGCATCCTGATACAGAATAGGTTGAAAATTCATTGACTATTTTTGGTAGTATGACCCCAACCATTAAATAACTCGTTGAACAATATATATGGGAAAATTATATTCATTTGCCGTATGAGAAAGGTTTTTTAAGAATTTACCAACTTTATCAAATGTCATCTACCGGAACATTCTATCGTGTAGAGTGTGGATATGATAGTCTTGCAACAAATACGTATGATAACATCTTTCGGTCATTGGGATTTATATACACAAGAAATAGCAAAAGTTGCAGGCTGAGGGTCATGATGTACAACTATAGATAACGCAAAACACCCGGTATTTAGGCCTCGCGCTAAATACCGGGTGTTCGTGCTTTATTCAAAAAGGAGCAGATGATATTTTCATTTCCGACTCTATTCTTTATGTAGCATTTGAACGGTCTCCTTTGCGTCACTGACAATGTCCGTTATGATGCCATCCACACCTAACGTATAGAAGTGTTCAACGCTGTTCACATCATTCACAGTCCAAACATAAATCGGCTTACCGATCATTTTCGCTGAACTAATCAATCGAGGACTGGCAAAAGACTCTTCGACGACGAAGAAATCTGCTTCGAACTGATTGAGCGAAGTGAATGTAGCGAATATGACATACCCGACTGTTAAATCCGGTGCAGCCTTCTTTACTTCCTTTACGAGCTCATAATCTAAGCTCTGGAAAATGACCTGTTGTTCTGCCTTATGTCTACGAATCGTATCGACTAAGACAGGGACAAAGTCCTTCTCATGTCCATGTGTTTTGAGCTCCACATTAAGTTTGATTTTACCTTTCGTACGCTCCAACACCTCATCAAGAGATGGCACATTATCTTGGAACTTGCCTACTTGCAGCGATATTTGTTGAAGCTGGGCGAGGGAAAGATCAAAAACATTCACATCTCTGCCGGACAGTCGTTTCAAATTCTCATCATGGATGACCGCAAGCTTGCCATCTTTCGTCTGTAGAATATCGAGCTCGATATAATCGGCACCTGTCCGAATAGCGCCTTCGAAGGCACCCATTGTATTCTCTATGCCTGAAGTAATGTCGCCCCGATGAGCCATAATGATAAACTCCTCATTGGCTTCCCCCCAATCAGTCAACAGGGTGGTTGCTCCCCAGCCTATAACAATAAGAATGAGCATTCCGAACGCAGTCAGCGCTGCACGATAACGTCGCATGAGCGAACGCTGCATATCGCGTCCTTTCCAGACAGAAGCATCGACTCCATCGGTATCAATATTCACACGGTCATGGCCTTGATAGCGTACATATAGCAGGGTGATAATAGTAATGAACATTGGAGTCATAATCGGTGTCGCGATATACAAACCAAAGCTCAGCGTGATGCCAATAGTAATCATTAATCTGGAATCGCCATCTCCACTAGGAAGGAGAAACACGATTAGGCTGATTAGACAGATAAGTAGAATGAACAGCAACAGGAAGATTAATGCCCATTCAAACACAGCTCTAACTAATGACCACTTACTACGCCAGAACAATTGCTTGCTCTCGCGAACGGCGTTCCAGAATTGATACTTGCCTTCCAATACCATAATCGGCAGAGCATAGATACAGATTAAGTTCAATGCCAGGATAAGCAGTCCAACGATAACAAGAACGATCGTTCCGAAGGTTGTCTTCATCAGCTCGCCCGTAATAAAGTTCGGAACCGTCATATTCGGCAATAGTGTTCCGCTGATGTTGACATCAAGTAGCGGGAACAGGAGCAATAAATAGAGAGCAAGTCCAAAAACTCCGACGCGCCATAAACCTGGTAAGCTAGAGATTGCCTTGAACAATACGGGGCGGATTCGTGCGCGCTTCTCTTGAATCCCATAATAGGCAATATAGAAGAGCACAGTAAACTCTGTGTAAATGAGCATTATGGCAATTGGCACCATTACCAGTACACTAAGTAGGCCATATTTGCTGAACAAGAAGCGCAGAAGGTCATGATTGGCGGCCGCTTGGAAGCCCCCAACAGCCAGTAATTTGTTAAAAATTATGGATAATAACGGGATAAATACACTTATCGTTAGCAGTTTGTATACCAATTCAAATAAAAGAAAAGGACGGTACGCATACTTCCACACCCTTAAAATATCCCTCGTCATCTGAAAAGGCATGAATTTTAAACGATTCGTATTGGTTTGTTTAGTATTCATGGTTTTGGTTTTCCTTTAGTTAGTATCGCGGTGCATATCTCATTATATATCTACACATTTCCTCCAACAATACTGTATAGTGATAATGCACACGAAACGGAGAGACTTAATACATAAAAAGGCGACAGATTATTCATCACATGATAAAACCCCTACAAATCTCTTCATAAGTTGGTCGTCGTACTCTGTAAGCTCCGTACATACTGAACTTTTGATTGCGCTTCAACTCAGTTCTTCACTTGAAAGATGTCTCTCTATTTTTTGAGCGTGACACTTTTAGACCATCCCTTGAGTATGTAGGAGTTCTAGCTCCATTCTTTCAAGTGTGCTAAAATGTTAAGTAACTATGATTAATTTCTCCTGTTAAAACTCCTTGTATATCAAGGAAAACAGGCTGTCTTTACTACATTATTATTAGAAAATTAAAGAGTTAAACCCATTATTACCACTAGGGGAGTCTTTAAAAGGCTGAGACGTATATTGTCATATACGGACCCTTTGAACCTGATCTAGTTCACACTAGCGGAGGGAAGTGGCGACACTTGCTTTTTACTATGTAAATGCAAGGCCGCTTCCTATGTTTTTAGGGAGCGGCCTTTTTAGGTTTTATATTGTTGTCGGGTTTTTTACGCTGTAGCGGTGGAATTTTTTTGTTTACCGGCGCTTTTCTCTGTTTTAGCGGCGGATTTCACTGCTTTACCGGCGCTTTTCACAGTTTTAGTGGCGGAATTCTCTGATTTACCGGCGCTTCTCACCCTTTTAGCGGCGGATTTCTCTGATTTACCGGCGCTTTTTACTGTTTTAGCGGCGGATTTCTCTGGTTTACCGGCGCTTTTCTCTGTTTTAGCGGCGGATCTCACTGATTTACCGGCGCTTTTCTCTGCTTTACCGGCGGAATTCACTAGTTTACCGGCGCTTCTCACCCTTTTAGCGGCGGAATTCTCTGATTTACCGGCGCTTTTCTCTGTTTTAGCGGCGGATCTCACTAGTTTACCGGCGCTTCTCACCCTTTTAGCGGCGGATTTCTCTGTTTTAGCGGCGGATTTCTCTGATTTACCGGCGCTTTTCTCTGTTTTAGCGGCGGAACTCCCTAGTTTACCGGCGGAACACCAAATTTACCGTTATTAACGATTAAATTCATATTTTAAAGGAGTGGAAATTATGTCAATTCGAAAATTAACAATCATGGCCTTACTAGTAGCTATTGCCGTAGCAGGTTCTAGCTTTGTCTCAATACCAACGGGAATTGCACGTGCCTACCCTGTACAGCATGCCATTAATGTTATTGGCGCTATCATTCTTGGACCAGTGCCTACTGTTATGGTCGCCTTTGTCACAGCAATTATTCGTATTTTAACAGGCACAGGCTCATTATTAGCTATACCCGGCAGTGTCATTGGTGCTTTATGTGCAGCTCTAGCCTATAAATACAGCGGCAAGCAGTGGCTAGCAGGTGTCGGTGAAATATTCGGGACAGGTATTATTGCCTCACTCATTGCAGTACCTTACGCACACTTATTAATGGGGACATCCGTTGCTGCTTTATTTTTCATGCCAGCCTTTTTAACTTCAAGTACTATTGGTGCTGTCTTAGGCATTGTCATTGCTAGCAATTTGCGTAAAACAGTATTTGTAACTAACCTTAACACTCTGCTTAAATAATGATTGGTTGCAATATAAAAACGTTACTTCTTAATGGCAATTCATTAAGAAAGTAACGTTTTTTATCCAACTAAATTCATCCATACTTCAACGGTAATCCCATTTCATGAGCAATTAGTAAAAAGTCTTTTTTGCTTATTTCAAAATGACCAAATCTGAATTTATAACCATATTTCGATTTATCTTCTACAAATTCTAAATAATCTAAGATCCTTTTTATCGGTACAGCCTTTGCCTCTTTATAAAAGTCTATATCTCTTCTAAAAGGAATAAAATTTTCTGCCATTTGGAACTCGTATATTCGCTCGTCTTTTATTCTTCCAATTGCGGTAAATGCTCTTACAGGCTCGTTACCATCTAGACTTTTTTTAGGAGAATAATAAATGATCCAATCTCCTTTTTGCATTCGTTTCAAAGGTCTTTCTTTACCGTGGCATAACTGGCCGAATCCTCCCTCAACCCCTTTTTGAACATGATTGAGAGATACCACGCCAATCCAATATTTAGGGTCTCTTTCAATCGTAGGATATTGAGACATAGCTTTCATCTCCTTTTATTTTGGCATCATCGTTAATGATTTTACTTTTCCTGTGCACGATTTTCATATACTTTTGTCAATATGCCTTTCAATTGCTCTTTTTCTTCTAATGAAAGTACATTTAAAACTTCATTCTCAGAAATCGCAAGGGTCTTCAACAATTCTTCTGCCAAATTTTCACCCTGTTCCGTAAGGCATATTAAATTCTCTCTTCTATTTTCTTGATTTTTCTCCCTGTAAACATATTTTCTTTCTTCTAGACTATCGATAAAAAAGCGGACACTATTTTTATCCAACTTTAAAATCTGCCCTATTTGAATTTGGCTAAGTTTTTTTTCTTTTACAGCCATCATGATCCCGACTTCTCTGGATTTCATTTGAAATTTTTCGCTAATATATTTCTCGAGATTTTCTTCTAAAGCCTCTGCTAGTTTAAAACTTAGAAAACCAAAAGAATTCATTATATTGGTCATGTTTGATCCCCCAAATATATAGTACTTTAAAATGATAGTAATATTTTATTACTTTCATCTATTATTACATTTGTGTATATTATTTACAAGGTAAATTTTGCTTACCACAAAAAAATCTCTAATTTCGAGAAAGTAGCGATCTGAAATTAGCCCATCATAATAGCGTGGGGTGGATTGCCGTTTCGCATACGCTCCATTGGTCAGATGGTCAAATCACATAAACCCCAAAGAATCCCCCAGTCTCCACTCCTAACAAATATCATCCCCAACTCTTGATAATGGCCCAATGACAAAAAAACGATAGCTCATGCTATAAAGCAATGAACCATCGTTTTAAATTTCTAAGGCCTTTTTTTCATGCCCTTTAATAGCTGGGCAACATTTGTGTCCTCTGCTTGTATTGGTTTTTCCTCAACAAGTTGTTCTTTTTTCTTCGGCCTTGTTAGGAAGCCCCAACCAAAGCGTCGAATGGTAATATCGGTGAAGAACAGTAGCATACCTGCTAATAAAAGCCATGTTGCAATATTTTGGCGTTCCGCACCTTCATTAGTAAATTCGCGGAATACTTCGTTCGGCTCTTTCAAAACGGAGCCGCCTGTTTGCTTTGTTAGCTCTTTCACTAGCTGATCATTCACTGGACGTAATTCATACTCAGCACTGTAAGGTACACTTAAGCCTGCCTGGTAAATCGTCTGTTTTTCATCGGCAATGCGGAAGAAGATTAGTCCCGGTTCTGCTTGTACGACTGCTCGAACTTGTGATGCTGAAATTGTTTCCAGCTGTGTTTCAAGTTCTTCGCCCGCCTCATTGACAGCAACGATATCTAAAAATGCCGCTTCATTTGTTGGGTCAGTGATGACAAATGATCCGTCTGACTCTAGACGTACATCATAAGCAACATCGTTATAGCTTGGTAGCATTTGCGAAATAAGCGTTTGCCAAAATGTGCCCCAATTCTGCCATCTTGCCCAGTCTCCTGTCCATTTTCCTGTTGAATCAGAAGTAAAGGCGAATGTTTTGCCAAGACCATATTGCCATTGTGCTAACACCGGATCTTCTTTCTCGCTTTCCGCAATAACAGTCGCTCCCTGCTTGGCTGTCGTACCAATATAAGCATTCATTTGAGGTACACCATTCGTAAATAACGTATTCCATCCAGATGCATTAAATATAGTTGGATAGAATGGGTTATCCTCAATATATGTGCGTGAAATCATGGCCGTTTCACGAGATAAAATAGAAGGGATCGTCTGCTCATCAACAACATCGTAGAAACGTCCACTTCCCATCTCGCTAAGTGCTTCCAGTAAATTAGCATCTGCATCCTGACCAATTGCTACCGTCGATAGTGTAATACCTTTCTCTTTACCCTGTGCAATTAAATCCTCATAATTCCCTGACTGTGACTGACCATCAGTTAATAGAATAATATGCTTACGCTGTAGCTTTAAATCAGCTAGATTTTCATAGGCTTTAGCTAGTGATCCATATATTTCGGTGCCACCACCTGGCGTAACAGATAAAATCGTGTCCACAGCTTCTTCCTTTTTGCCTAGTGGTCCTGTCTCAATTATTTCCCAAGGTCGGTCATCAAAGGCAATAAACCCTAGCGTATCCTCATCTCGTAGCATTTCGACTGAACGAGCGGCCGCTTCCTTAGCGAGCTCTAGTTTTGCTCCAGACATACTTCCAGAGCGGTCTAGTACAATCACCAATCCTAATGATGGTAATTGCTCCTTACCTTTAATCTCCATTTCAACAGGTAGTAAAGTTTCGATTGGCGTTTTAAAATAGCCACCTAAGCCAAAGCTATTTTCACCACCGACCATTGTAAAGCCGACACCAAAGTTTTTTACTGCCTGTTCAATGACATTCATTTTTGCCTCGCCTACTAAATGCCCTGGCACATTATCAAAAATGATGGCATTGTATTGTAAATAACTAGAAAGCTCATTTGGCAAACTTTTAGCATCCACAACATCGTAGGAGATTGATTGACTGCCAAGTGCTACAGCAATTGGTGATGCTTTGTCATAGCCATTAACAATTAATAAATGTGGTTCACTTTGCACCATCGTGACGCTTGTTAATTTATTATTTTCAAAAATGGCGTCCTGTCCAACCTGCACGAGTGCCTCATATTTTACAAGCCCTTCTGCTGTTGCTGCATGTTTATACGTAAATACGTTGGAACCTTCAGCAAGTTCCACTGCCTCACGATGAATAAGCTCATCATTTTCGTATAATAATAGCTCACCTTGCCCCGCCTCAGTTGCATTAATTTCTGTGACTAACTGCTGCTGTTCACCTACATAGGCAACTTGTGGGGTTACAAAGCTTTTCAGTGATACATCGTTAGTAACAGGTTGGTTAAATGGCACTACATCCACACTAATATTTGACCCTTTAAACTTTGATGCAAATTCTAAGGCATCTCCTTTTGTTTCATTGCCATCAGTTAAGAGTACAAGTCGTGTTGCTTTTTTCGGATCAACAATACCTGAAGCGAGCTGCAGGCTTTGTTCAATATTTGTTTGATCTGTCTCCTTTATAGCTGTAAACTTCGGCACTTCCTTTAAAGAATTCGATAAAATGGCTTCCGTTTGTAATGTCGATGAAAAAGAATAGATCCCAGTTAGCTGTTCATCTTTTTTCGACTGCAAACTTTCCTCTATAAACTGAGCCATCTCATCATCTGTTCCATTCATTGAAGCAGAACGGTCAACTAAAAACAGTACTTGTTCTTCCTTTACAGGTAATAAAATATAGGGCCCAGCAAGCGCAAAAACCAAGCAGCATATCGCCACAATACGAATACCTAGTACGGCGATATGACTCTTTTTTAGTTGCTGACGTTCACGCCAATAGGTCCACCCAAAATACATAAGCAATGGAAGTAAAAGCAACAATGCTAATGGCATATCAATTCGTAAATCCACGACGTCGTTGCACCTCCCACTCTAAAACAAGTAATACTAAAATAATGAGGATGAGCCAAGGTACGAACGAAGTTTTTGATATCTCTTCCTTCCCATCGTCTGGAAGCTCTCCAAGCGTATAACTTGTCCCTTTTTCAATGACACATTCTTGAGCATGAAGCTGTACGATGAAGCGCTTTTCTTCATTATTTGAGCGTGCTGTATAAATCCCTGGCTTCATCGGTGCTGTTAATAAACCATTCATAATGGATGATAAAAACTCATCATCCTGTGAATACACACTCCAATCACCTTGCGCTAAAGCAACTGCTCGTTGTTCATTTGGTGTAAAAATACCGAGTGAACCAATTGATTCTGAAAGCTGCTGTTCAGCACTCCATAAAAATAATGGAAATGAAGGATGTAGCGGCCAATCTGTATCAGCAATATCCGCTAATATAACAATATCTCCTTCTGGTGAGCGCTGTATAAATGGCTGATCGCCAACTGATGCAAGCGTTTGATAGCCATCGAATCCTGGATATACAGCACTAATATAAATATCTTTTAGCTCACTGAATGCAAACAATGCGTCGCTCGTTGTACTGACTTCCCCAGTTGCTTCAACCTTTTTAGCATCATCACGTCCAAATAATACAATCGGCTTGTCCATCTTTTCGAGTAGCGCCGTTTGATTTGTCACAACTGTTGCATCTTTATTGTCCGCTACTTGTAAGGACGGAACAATTTTCACAGCACTATTAATCGTTTGAAAACCTTTTTGAATAAGTTGATGCATGCTTTGATCGACAACTACTTTTGAAGTAGCTGTTTGTAGCAATACGGTTTGTGAATTATCGACTACATAATCATCATTAGTATCTATCCTAGCAGTCATCGTATTTTCTAACGGTAAGTCTTTAAATGTTTTCTTTACAGTTTCATTTGGCGGTAATGTGACACTCTCTGCAACTATCTCATTACCTTTCTCATTTGCTAGCGAAAGTGTTACTTTTTGCTCTTGGTCAGTATCATTTTGTAGCTGCACGAGCGCCATCGTAGATTGCCCATCTGTAGTAGCAGCAAAACGTGTAATTGCAATATTTGTTAAATCCTTAGTAGACCCTTTTACGATCCACTTCACCGTATCCTTTTCCATCGGTAATCGCTTTTTATCGAGCGTATCCGTAAAGACGTAAATAGATGTTGGTGTGTCACCGACAAATGCTTGTGCCGCATCAAGTGCCTTATGCATCTGATCTGTTTCATAGGTTACTTGCAACTCTTGAATAGCCTTTTCAATTGCTTTTGTATTCGTTTCTTGCTGTAGTATAGCTTTTGGTGTATTGCCTGTTGTAATGAGTGTTACAGGTCTTCCATCAAGCTCATTTACTAATGACAGCATTTCCTTTTTATGTTGATCAAATGTTGACTGCTCTTTCCCTGCTAACATCGTTGCAGATGTGTCCACAACAAAAATCGTTTGAGCCCCAACAATTGTTGATTTTTTTACATAAGGATTCATTAGTGCGAGTACAAGTAAAATAAGTGCTAGCAGTTGTAAATAAAGCAGTGCATTTTTTTGTAAATGTTTTAAGTACGGTGATACACGTGTTTCTTGCATAATTTCCGACCAAAAAAGTGTCGAGGATACGGTTTGATCGGTATATTTTTTTCGAAAGAAATAATATAGAAGGACAATGACCGGGATGATGGCCGTCCAGCTAAAAAGTATTTGACTAAAGCCCAATACGGCTCACCTCACCTAATCCAATGTGCTTTTAATAATTGTTGAAAGATGGCGTGCTGTAAGCCATCCTCTACTTTAAGCTGTAATTGTCGAACACCGAAGCGCCGACAAATTGCTTCAAATTCCTCTTCGTGTAATAAACGTCTTGCCTTGTATGTGTCCAGAACTCTTGAAGACATCGTAACATTCACATCTCTGCCAGTTTCACGATCGAGTAAACGTACATCACCATTGTATTCGGGTGATATTTCTTCCTGCGTCACAATTTGCAAAATACGTACGTCCCCTGCAAAACGTGGTAGCCGTTTTAAAAGTTGCTCCCACTCCTCGATTGGTTCTAGTCCATCAGTAACAATAAATAGCACTGTACTATCTTTAGGCAATGCTTTTAAAGCTCCCTGTGCAAAGCTATTTGTATAAGTTGCTTCCTCGATTTCTGTGACCACCTGTAAAAAGGCACGACGATACATGGCACCTTTACGACGAAACGGTGGCTTCATCTCATCCTGTACAAAAGAAAATGATAAGCGATCATCACGGCCTAGCACCATTAAGCCAAGTGAGGCGACAATTTGCCGGGCAAAAGTCCATTTTTCATGATCGCCCATAGATTTAGTTGTATCTAGCAAAATGTGTACGCGCATCTCTTGTTCATCTAAAAAACGTTTAATGAAGTATTTATCCGTTCTCGCAAAGACGTTCCAATCGACCTGACGTACATCATCACCTAAATGATACTCACGAAAATCTGAGAAATCGAGCGATGCCCCGAAGCGTTGCGAACGGTGCGAGCCCTTATGCTGCCCACGTAATTTGGAGGCCGTCGCCACTTGGAAGCGACTGATTTTCGCTAACCAATCCTCGGGCAATAATAATTTTTGCGTCACCTGCTAACACCTTGTTGTACCTTTTCTAAAATTACGTCAATCACATCGTCTGCTGTTTTGCCTGAAGCCTCCCCTTCATAGTTCAACAACATACGATGGCGTAAAACTGGCTTAGCAACAGATTTAATATCTGCCACAGAAACGTGGAAACGTCCATTCATAAGCGCCCTTGCCTTCGCTAATTTGATTAAACTTTGTAAACCACGTGGCCCACTACCGTACATGGCATATCGCTTGACCTCATCAATTGCATCCACTCTTTCAGGATGAGTAGCTACAATAAGATCCGTCGCAAATTCTAGCATTTCATCAGCGACAAGCACTTCCTTCACCATTTGCTGTGCTTCAATAAGCCCGTCCGTATTCATAACCTTCTGTAAATTAACTTCCTTCGCGCCTGTTGTACGCTTCATAATTTCCATTAGCTCACTTTTCTCAGGGTACGGTACAAGAATTTTACATAGGAAACGGTCCATTTGTGCTTCTGGTAAAGGGTACGTTCCTTCCATCTCAATTGGGTTTTGCGTTGCTAACACGAAGAATGGTCTTGCCATCTTCTTTGTATCTCCCAAAATCGTTACCGTTTTTTCCCCCATCGCTTCCAACAACGCACTTTGTGTTTTTGGCGTAGCTCGGTTAATCTCATCCGCTAATACCATTTGACTAAAAATTGGACCTGGCTGGAACGAAAACTGCTGCTTGCCATCTGGTGTGCGCTCAATCATACTTGTCCCTGTAATATCCGCCGGCATTAAATCCGGTGTAAATTGAATACGTGAAAATGATAAATCTAGTACTTCAGAAATTGTACGGATTAACATCGTTTTCCCTAAACCTGGCAAGCCCTCTAATAATGCGTGCCCATCAGCAAGAACTGCATATAATGTATAATCAATTGCTTCCTCTTGCCCAACGATAAAGTGATGAATTTCTTCCTTTACTTGTTGTAATTTCGTACTCATCTCAACATACTGTTGCTCTGTAAATGCCATTCTTTTTCCTCCTACTGCGACTCAATTGACGTGAAATATGATTGCACGACATTTTGTAAATCCTTCGGTAATTGTAATCGTTCTGAGCTTTCTAAATAGCTATCTTTATAGGAGCCTATAACTTCCTCATATGGGCGGATAGAACCTTTAGTAATGGGGCCATTTCCTTGTTGTTCCGAAATATTCGAGCCATCTCCTAATGCTCCGCCATCAACTGAAGTCTGACTAGAGCCACCGATTCTATTCGGTGTCGTTAATAAATCGCGGCCACCCTGTCCTGTTCCTGCACCTTGACCACCTGAACCAGTGCCTTGACCTGAACCATTACCATTTCCTTGTCCCTGGCCCTGTCCATTGCCCTGGCCTTGTCCTTGACCTTGACCATTGCCCTGTCCTTGTTGTTTGCTTTGATTCGATCCTTGTGCCTGACCATTACCACTAGCCTGTTGGGAACCATTTTGAGAATTATTTTGGCCTTGCTGCCCGGTTTGACCTTGCTGATTGCTCGGCTGTGAATTCGCTGATGAATTTTGATTTTGATTAGTATTGTTTTGCTGATTGTTATTTGCACTATTAGCACTCGCAATAGCATTTTGTAGAGTATTGCTGGCAGGTTTCCCTAGCTTGCTCATAGCTGTCTGAGTAGCATTGGCATTTTGCGTTAGCTCCTGTTGCATTTGGGCAAGCTCCTTCAATTGCTCCACTTCTTCTTTTGATAAGCCTTGCTCTTCAGAAGCGCCCTCTTTACTAGCAGTTTGCTTATCTTTTAATTGCTGTTCCTTCAAGGAAAGCTCCTTTTGCTTTTTCACGACTTCGCGTAATGCCTCTTCAGCTGTTTCTGCCTCTTTTAACGTATTTTGCAATTCCTTCAATTGCTCTTTCACTTCTTTTGTTTCTGTTTTTTTCTCTAGTTTAGCTACTTCCTTCTTTACGTCTTCGATAACAGCTTTTTCCTTTTCCACCTCAATAGCTTCAATTTGCGTAGCCGCTGGAAACATATAAAGAATTGCCAGTCCAACAGCTGTTACGAATAGACCAACTAAAGCTTTTGGCCGAAACAAATTTTTCTTTCGAGCTTTAAAACTCGCAAACGCATTTTCGACGCTTTGCATTGCTTTATTTACCAAAGATTGAACAAGTGGATCCTTATCGTCCTCGAACGATAAGGCTGTCACCAGTTCATTGTGAGAAAAATAATCATCCAGTGTATGCAATGCTTCCTTTTCTTTTACACGCTTCCACCACATAAACAGCACTGTTGCTAGTATGACAACGAGAAAGACAGCAAAAGCTGTTTCGCGATAATACGGCCAAACAAATAGCCTTGAAACGAGGAAGAGGGAAGCACTCGAAAGCAATGCCAAAAACAAGCCGTACTGTGCAATAGGAATGCTTCTTTCTACTGTTAAACTCGTCTTTGCACGTTGAATATATTTTCGTAATTGCTTACGATGCTCCATAAGTTTTCCTCCTCATCGGTTACTTTTCATATTGGCACGTAATTTTTTAATGGCAATTGTTAAACAAAGAACAATAATCAATGAATAAGCTATTAAATAAGCAATCCATACAGGTAATTTCACTCCCGAAAGTTGCGCTAAAGCATCGCCCATGTCTGGTGAAATAAGCGTTAGCATCAATGCACCTGGATTAATAGAAGCCCAGAAATACGTCATATAAGAAGTGGTAGTACCAACGGCATTAACATTACCCATTTGATGGAAGGCCATTGTTAAAAAGAAGAAAAATGCCGTAATGCCACCTAAAAAGATAATCGAGCCGTACGTAGAAATCATTGCGACAATTGTTCGTTTGGTAATCGTTGAAAACATAACACCAATACTACCTATTGCTACAACTGTTAATAAGTAAAATAAAAATATCGAAATTAATTGAGACGGCGATACGCCACCAAATAAAAATACTAAACTATATAATGGAAGCCCTGCGATGAGCATTAATACTAAAAATGCTACAGAAGATAGTAACTTTCCAATGACGATTTGCGTAGAGCTTTGTGTCGTTGTTAGTAAAATATTTAACGTTTGCTTTTCCCTTTCGCTACTTATTGCACCAGCAGTTAAGCTTGGTGTAATAAAAAGAACAAGAGCCATTTGTAAAATTGTTAATACCGCAAACATCAAAAAACTTGTTTCTGGTCTAAAGAATCCTTTACCTGTGAATTCAGTTGTTAATAGTAAAAACCCTGCGATAAAAATACAAATAACCGCTAAATAAAACATTAAACCTGAAAAGCTTTTAAAAGAACGGAAGCGTAACTTCAATTCTTTTACGAGTACCGGATTATAAAATCGTTCCATCATTGATTGTCCGCTCCCTTCGTAATAGCCATAAAGACATCCTCTAAATCTTTTTCCTCTTCACTTAACGCATAAATAGGTAAATCTGCAAGTATCGCTTTTTTCAACAATGCCACCTGATCAGCATCTGTTCCGCGATAATTAAAGGCTATTTCTAAGCGACTATCTATCAAATCTATAGAAGATATCAGTGGATCTTCCTCTAAAAATGCACGCACCTCATTTAACTGATCCGTTACTTTTATCACAATACGCTTCTCCCCCTGTAGCTGAGCTTGAATAGAAGCCACATTGCCATGAGCGATCAGTTTGCCATTATCAATTACACCGATTTCATCGCACATTTCTGCAAGCTCAGGCAAAATATGAGAGGAGATTAAAATCGTTTTACCCATAGATTTTAAATTTCGTAAAATATCACGCATTTCTACACGTGCACGTGGGTCTAATCCTGATGCAGGCTCATCTAAAATCAATACCTTGGGATCATGGATAAGAGCACGTGCTAAACATAGGCGCTGCTTCATCCCACGCGACAGTAAATCTACATAGTCATAACGTTTATTCGTTAAATTCACAAGTTCTAGCAACTGAGGAATCAATACTTTACGCTCAGCTGCACCAATGCCATAACTTGCACCATAAAAATCTAAATATTCATCTACTTTTAACTGATCATATACACCAAAGAAATCGGGCATATAGCCAATTAGCTTTCGAACTTCCTTCGGTTCCTTAATAACACTTTTCCCATTAATAAGCGCATCACCAGAGGTTGGAGACAACAGGGTTGCTAATATTGAAAATGTAGTCGATTTACCAGCCCCATTGGCACCTACAAAGCCAAATACTACCCCTTCCTCCAATGATAGATTTAATTGATCTAGTGCTGTAAAGGAGCCATACCTTTTTGTTAAATCACGAATTTCAATCATTATTTCGCCACTCCCTTCAGCTCTACATCTGGTAATTTTGTTGGCTCACCTGTTTGATCTGGTCCGAATTTAATTTCAATAAGTAACTCATTATTTTCATTGAAATATTTTGTAATGTTATCTGTAAACACCTGTTTCGTATCTACCAATGGCTCATATTTTTTCGTTTCGTTATTCCAAATCGATAGCTCCATACGGTTAACATCTTTATTTGAAATCGTCAGTTCGTTTAATGCTTGAACTGCATTCATAAAATTATCTGGCATCACAATTGATACTTCATATAAACCGTCAGACAAGGACCAATTGTTTAACTGTTCATCTATTTTTTCGAAATACGAATTAGGAGATTTCGGGTTTACTGAATACGTAAAATTGTTACGCTTCATCGTAAATGGACCTGATAGCTCTACTTTGCCGTCAAATGGCTGAACAAAATATGAAATTGGTGACATATTGGCACTTGTTTCTAGCTCAACCCCAGCAATTGCTTGATCTGCCCAAGCAGTAACGACAGGTTTCATTTCATTTTCTACGAGCGGTAGTGCCAAAGATTTCATACGATCGATCCGTTGAGGATCCACTTCTTCCTTCTTCGATGGATAATTATAATTGTAACTAGTAAAAGTTGATGGCTTTTGAAGAACTGTTGCTGTTAGCTCCTCGTCGACTTTAAGTGTTTCATTCGCTTCAATGTCGCCAAGTTGAACTTCTTTAATGCCAGAGATTAAAGTAACATCCTTTAGGGCAAACGGGAAATTGTTCTTAATTGTCCCAGTCAGCTTTTCATTTTTTAACGTAATATCAATATCCATCTTGCCAATATTTTGTGGCGTCGTCTTCCCTGCAAACGATTGAACAGACCAATAGTTCAAATCGCGTAGTGTTAATGTTGAACCATTCGCATTTTCTTTAATATAGGATGATTCATGTAAATCTCCCATTGTCCCCGTAAAATCATTGTTCTTTCGGAAAGCAAGTGCACTTGAATCCTTATCTGTGTTAACAACAAAATCACCGCTACGATTTGTTAAAATAGACTCCACATAATAACCATTTAGGCTACTATCGTTATTTATTTTATAAAATGCTGATTGCTGAATTTGCGGTTGTAAAATTCGATCTTTAGCACCAAAAACGAATAGAGCAATAGATAACACAACTGATATTGCAGGTATAATCCACCACGCATGCTCACGCTTATCCATTTTCTTTAAGATAAAATATAAAATAGGTCCGATAACGACAATATATAAAATGATAACAATTAACATATAGCTAACAGATACTTCAAATGAAGGGAATAATTCATTTACATTACGAAGTTCATATGAAATTTGGTCCATTGTTGACTGACCATTAACCATAGTCCCTTGTTGCTGAACATTTTGAATATTTAACACCTTCGATATCAATGCTGCGTAGCCATCCATAGAAGCAAGTGGTTGATCCCCTAAAGAAAAGGTTGTTTGAATAATTTCCCCACTGCCCACTTTTTTCTTAGACGCTAAAATCGTCTTGTTATCTGTTAATACAGGAATACTTCCTTGATTTTCAGTCGCTGTATAAACGGAAATTGGTTGAGTAAAAATTCCGCCCCCAGATAATTTTGATAGGCTATCTGCAGAAACTGATGTCGTTTGCTGTGATAATGCAAGTGGTAAATAATCCTTGAAAATACCTGCTGTTGCATTTACTTGATCAGCAGCTCCGAACAATAATGTTCCGCCATCCTGCACCCACTTTAGTAAAGACTCTTGTTGCTTTTGCGATAAATCAGCAACAGCCATTTCATCGATGGCGATAACGTTCGCCATTGCATATCCTTGTGCATCCTCCGGCAATGTATAGTCCTTAATTTGATTTAAATTGAAAACTTCAACATTACTTTGAGGAGCAGATTGAGCTAGACGCAAAAATGCTGATAAACGATCGCTTTTATCTGTTAATGTATAAATAAAAACGGATGAAGGATCTAAAAAGTTTGCTTGTAGCTGCTTTGTTCCTTTATAAGCAACCTTTTTTCCCTTTTCAATACTTCCTTCATAAAATGCAAACACATCTGCATTCGAATAATTATAGTCAGCTAACCCATCTATATAAAGATTGAATGTTTTTTCTTCTCCTGCAGCTATATCTATTGGAAGCACTAGGGCTGATGCAACCTCAAAGGAACGGGAAGCATTGATGGCCATATCTCCCGAAAAATCTGCACCATTATTTTTTACTGTTACTTGAAGTGGCACAACTGATTGGTATTTAGCTTTACCTGATATCCCTACCTTAGCTTGTACCTCTAAAGTAGCAGACGCTTTTGCCTGATCTATAGGCAGAATAAAGCTAATAACAAGCATGAATAATAGTATGAGTGCCGTTATATTCGTTTTTTTCAAAAGCTCAACCCCTTTTCTGTAAATTGATAATATAAATAATTATACGATTAAAATCGCATTTTGTTCCATTTCTTATGATATCTTCAAGAATATTCATAAACTCTTAAGAATTTGCTAACCACCAAAACGTGTGGTTAATTTCCGTTCCGACTGGGCGACTCCTTGGGGATTAGCGTTACAGATAAGACCCTGTGGCGAGCATGTAGAGGAACGAAGACTAAGAGCATCACATCCTGGATTTATCGAAA